>JAHZES010000084.1 GCA_019421725.1 Clostridiales bacterium
GTGGTCGAGCGATTCCTTGCGCAGCCGTGCAGCCTCAATGAAAACCGAAAGATTTTCCTTGGCTTTTTCCTGACCGATGTACTCGCGCAGGCTGCGCGGGCGCAGCGGGTTTTCCACATCGGCGTCCTCCGGGGAAAAATCCGGGCTGGTGATCCGGTTCTCAAAATCCATTTCCATATCTTCGGCTTCTACGGTATGGCTTAAAAGACCGCCTGATACCTTCTTTTTCATAGGGGATTCCCCGCTCCTTTCCGTTTATTTCGGTAAATCACATTCGCGCTCCCATCGCTTTGAGCGAAAGCCGAATCAATTCTTCGGTGGGCAGAGCGCTGTCAAGCTTTGCAACGACTGCGGCCGCGTCGGACGGGGTATATCCCAGAACCGTAAGCGCGCCGATGGCTTCGGCGGCGTGCCCCGCGGCGGAGGGCCCCCCCCCTCCGGCAGGTCCGGCAGCGGGTGCTTCTGCAGAAAGCTTTGCGACCTTGTCGCGCAGCTCCAATACAATTCTCTGAGCAAGCTTTGGGCCGACTCCGGCTGCGCGGGTCAGCGCTTTAAAATCGCCGGCAGAAATTGCAATGGCCAGCTGCTCCGGGGCAAGCTCGGAAAGAATGTTGAGTCCGGCCTTTGGCCCGACGCCGGAAACGTTGGTCAGCGTTTTAAAGCAGTTCAGTTCAGCCTGTGTGGAAAAGCCGAACAGATCCAATGCGTCCTCCCGAACGTTCAGATGGGTAAAAAGAGTGACCTCTCTCCCTAATGGAGGGAGTGCGCGCAGTGTGTTCATGGTAGTCATACATTTAAAACCGACGCCGCCGCATTCCACAACGGCGAAGCCGGGCTCGATGTGGATCAAAGTCCCTTTTAAGCTGTAAAACATAGATCGATCGCCTCTTGTTCTTTGAATGGATCATTATCGGGTACCGCGCTGAGCAAAAGCCCTGCGAAGGGGAGAACCGGCCGCCTGCGCGTGGCAGATGGCAATGGCCAGGGCGTCGGCGGTATCGTCCGGCTTTGGGACCTGACGCAGACAGAGCAGCCGCCGCGTCATTTCCATCACTTGCGGTTTTTCGGCTCGTCCGTACCCGGTAACGGCCGTTTTCACCTGCAGGGGAGTATATTCAAATAATGGAATACGGTTTTTCTGAGCCGCAAGTAAAATAACCCCGCGCGCTTCGGCAACGCCGATGGCGGTTGTCGTGTTGGTGTTGAAATAAAGCTTTTCCACGGCGGCGGCGTCGGGACGCCATTTTTCCATGATCACCGTCAGACAGTCAAAAATGCTTTCCAGCCGGCGCGAAAAATCGGTTTCTGCAGCGGTGGAGACCGCGCCGTATTCCAACGGAATATACCGGCCCTGCTCCTGGCGGATGACGCCGAAGCCGACGATGGCGTAGCCGGGGTCGATGCCAAGAATAACCATTTTCAATTTCCTCCTGCCGGTTATTTTTCGTGCCGCTGCGGTGAGAGAATTTCAGAACCGCCGGGGTTAATCCAAGTTATTATAACATATTATCGGCGACCGGGCAACGGCTCTGCGGCGGAAAGCGAAAAATACCGGAAAAATTTCCGGAGGTGCAAGGACTGCGGAGTTTTTTGAAAAAATGTGTATTTTTGCAGAATATCGTGTCAATTGACCGGGGCGGCTCATAAGATGAATCAAACCGATACACTGCGACGGATACAGCCCTGCGCTTTTACGGCCGGCGAGGGGACAGAATCCGCTTCACAGACGAAAGGAATGGTTGTTAAGATGGTTTACGACAGGAATGTTCCCTGTTTTTTTCTGGGAGCTAATTCTGCACAAGGCTTTGCGTCCCGGTTTGACGCATTATACGATCCACAGAGCGATTGGCGCGCCTTTATTCTGAAGGGCGGCCCCGGCAGCGGCAAGTCCACGTTGATGCAGTCGGTAGCCAAATCGCTGCTGGAACGCGGAGAGGAAACAGAACTGATCTACTGCTCGTCTGACCCGGTCTCTCTGGATGCGGTCATATTTCCGCGGGTGCGCTTCTGCATTGCCGACGGCACCGCGCCGCATGTATTGGAGCCGCAATATCCCGGCGCATGTGAAACCTTGCTGAATCCGGGCGACTGTTGGGATGAAGATGTGCTCTTTCTGCAGAGACAGGAAATTTTTTCGCTTTGCGAAGAAATTTCCTGTCAGCACCGTCGCGCGCGCCGGTATTTGAACGCGGCGGGTTCATTGCTGGGGGAAAACCGCAGGCTGGCGCTGGAATCGTTGAACGCCGGCGCGCTGGAGGCCTATGCCGGGCGGCTGGGAAGACGGACTTTTCCAAAGCGCCGCGAGCAAAGAGGGACTGAAAGGCCGCGTTTTCTTTCCGGCTTTACGCCGGACGGGTGCATCTGTTTCTGGGATACGGTTTCCTGTTATGCCAAATCGGTAACGGCAGTTGAGGACGAGTACGGCGCAGCGGCCCCCATTCTGCTTTCTTCCCTGCGGGAGCGTGCGCTTGCCTCCGGTTACGACGTGATTGCCTGCTATTGTCCTCTGTTCCCCTTTGACAAGTTGGATGCATTGATCGTTCCGGAAATGGAGATCGCGTTTATTACGGAAAACCGTTTTTTAAAACCGAAGATCGATTTGACCAGGACTGTTCACACCAGACGCTTTTTAAAGGAAAATATCGCGGCGCACCGGCAAAGAATTCGTTTTGGGCGCCGCGCCGCCGCGGAATTGATTGACGAGGCAGTTGCTTCGCTGTGGCAGGCGCGTCACATCCATGACGAGTTGGAAGCAATTTATAAAAAAGCGATGGATTTTAACGCCCTTGACCGGATGACGGAAGCTTTGATCAACCGGATATCGGAGCGTCTCTGACCGATTCATTGAGGATAAAACCGGATACCCCGGCTTGCCGGGGCTGTCCGTTTTTTTGTTTGGAACAGCTCAGACCGCTTGCCGCATGAAGACCGGAGGGAAGAAAAGCCCCCGGTCTTTTTACTGCTTCGGCAAAGGCTGAAAGACGCTGCGAAGGAGATATATAAAGGTAATATCTTAATTTAATGCGGTGGTTGAAAGCGATCGTAATAAATTTTGGGATTTAACAATTAGTTTACAATTCTCCTGTTGACAAAAAGACCGTAAGATGATACATTATAATCATGTTAGCACTCTACGAGCAAGAGTGCTAAATAAACCCGGTGGGGGTGAGAACAATGACGCTGGGTGACAGAAAATTAAAAGTGCTTTTTGCAGTCGTTGAATCTTACATCGCTACCGGTGAGCCGGTGGGTTCCAAGGCGGTCTGCGAAATGATGGACAACACCGTTTCTTCGGCAACGATCCGGAATGAAATGGCTGCGTTGGACGAGATGGGGCTGTTGGAGCAGCCGCACACATCTGCAGGTAGGATACCGACGCACCAGGGCTACCGGACCTATATCCGGAATCTGCGCCGCAGAACGCTGCCGGAGCAGGAACGCCTTGTAATTGACAGTATGCTTTCCGAAGCAAACAGAGACCCAGAGCAGCTTTTGGAGGAAGCCGCTCAGGTGTTGGCCTCGATGACTAACTGTGCTGCGGTTTCCACAACGCCGATGGCTCAGACGACCACTGTGCGCAGCGTTCAGGTGGTTCCGGTCGCGGCCAGAACCGCGTTGATCGTTTTGATGACATCCTCCGGGATCTTTAAAAATAAGGTTTGCCGGTGCGACTTTACGCTGACTCCCGAAGTCATGCGTGTGGTGGCGCGGCTGATGAACGAAAAAATAACCGGGAAGCCGCTTTCCGAAATAACGCTGGCTTATCTGCAGACGCTCGCTGCTTCCATTGGCGAATTTGCCTTTCTGGTTTCCCCGATTCTGATGGCGCTGTTTGAAGCGGTGAAGGATGCCTCTTCTGCAGACTTTTGTCTGGAAGGACAGGCAAATCTGCTGGCTCATGCGGAATATGACGACACCAGCGCAAGAAGGATCCTGAGCTTTCTCAACCGCCGTGCCGAGCTGGCAAATCTGCTGAATCAGAAAAGGGGCGGCGTTCAGACCTTTATCGGCGGAGACATCGACCGGCCGGAGCTTGCCGATTCCAGCATGGTGATCGCGCGTTACCGCGTAAGCGGAGAGGAGCTGGGCTCTATCGCGGTCATTGGTCCTACGCGGATGGATTATTCAAAAGTTATGGCAAGTCTCGAATATTTCTCCAGCGAAGTCGGCAGAATTCTGACGGAGCTGCTGAAAAACGAATGAAGACAGGCAGAGACAATATACAAGGGAGATGACAGATTTGTCTGAACAGAAAGAACAAAAGAAGACGGAAACGGCACAGAAGGAAACAGTTCGGAGCCGGACAGGAGGCAGACGCCGCACAGTGTGATTCCGCGACGGAGGTTCAGCCGGAACAGTCCGACGTGACTGCCGAGCTGCGGGAGGAGATCAAAAAGCTGCAGGCAGAATTGGAGAAACAAAAGGATTTGGATATGCGCGTCCGTGCAGAGTACGATAATTTCCGCAAGCGTACCTCCCGCGAAATGAGCGAGATCGCTGCTCGCGCAAAAGCAGAGGCCATTGCCGAAATTCTTCCGATTGCCGATAATATCGATCGGGCGCTTTCCGTACAGGAAGGCAGCGAGGCCGATATCCGTAAGGGTGTCGAAATGATCCATACACAGATCGAAAATGCCTTTCAAAAGCTTGGTATTGAAGCGATCAATGAAGAAAATGTGGAGTTTGATCCGCATCTTCACAATGCGGTGATGCATGTGGAGGATGAGGAGGCAAAGGCCAATACAGTGATCCAGGTGCTGCAGAAGGGCTATAAAGTAGGCAGCAGGGTGCTGCGTTATGCAATGGTCAAAGTAGCAAATTAAGCTTTTCCCATCGGCGGAACGCCGATTTAACTTATAAAACAAAACCAAACAGAGAAGTATCTGAACGGGGGAATTTATTATGTCTAAAACAATTGGTATCGATCTTGGAACTACAAACTCCTGTGTTGCCGTGATTGAGGGCGGCGAGCCGGTCGTCATTGCGAACGCCGAAGGCGCCAGAACAACGCCGTCTGTTGTTGCGTTTGCAAAGAACGGTGAACGTATGGTAGGTCAGGTGGCAAAGCGTCAGGCCATCACCAACCCGGAACGCACCATTTCTTCGATCAAACGTGAAATGGGCACCGACTACAAGGTAAGGATCGACGATAAGTCTTATACGCCGCAGGAAATTTCCGCAATGATCCTTCAGAAGCTGAAGGCGGATGCCGAGGCATATCTCGGCGAGCCGGTTTCTTCCGCAGTTATTACGGTTCCGGCTTATTTCACCGACGCACAGCGCCAGGCAACAAAGGATGCCGGTAAAATTGCCGGATTGGACGTTAAGAGAATTATTAACGAACCGACGGCGGCCGCCCTTTCCTACGGAATTGATAAGGAAAAAGATCAGAAAGTCATGGTTTATGACCTTGGCGGCGGTACGTTCGATGTATCCATCATCGAAATGGGCGACGGCGTACAGGAGGTTCTTGCCACAGCAGGTAACAACCGCCTGGGCGGCGATGACTTTGACCAGCGCGTGATCGATTGGCTGTGCGACAGCTTTAAAAAAGAAAACGGTATCGACCTGAAGGGCGATAAAATGGCCATGCAGCGTTTGAAGGAAGCTGCCGAAAAAGCAAAGATCGAGCTTTCCGGCGTTACTTCCTCGCAAATCAACCTGCCGTTTATCACAGCAGACGCGACCGGGCCGAAGCATCTTGACATGACGCTCACCCGCGCCAAGTTCGACGAACTGACCGCAGACCTTGTCCAAAAGACGGTTGGTCCGGTCAAGCAGGCTCTTGCGGATTCCGGTCTGCAGTTCAGCGATATCGACAAGATTCTGATGGTCGGCGGTTCCAGCCGTATTCCGGCTGTTTTGGAAGCTGTTCGCAGTCTGAGCGGGAAGGATCCGTTTAAGGGAATCAATCCGGATGAATGTGTCGCTATTGGCGCCGCTTTGCAGGCAGGTGTGCTCGGCGGAGAGGTGAAGGGTCTCCTTCTGCTGGATGTTACGCCGCTTTCTCTGGGTGTTGAAACCAAGGGCGGTGTCATGACAAAAATCATTGACCGCAATACCACGATTCCGACCAAAAAGAGCCAGATTTTTACCACGGCTGTCGACGGCCAGACCTCTGTTGAGGTTCATGTGCTGCAGGGCGAGCGTGAATTTGCAAAAGACAATAAGACGCTCGGTGTGTTCCATCTGGACGGCATTCCGGCGGCTCGCAGCGGTGTGCCGCAGATCGAAGTCAGCTTTGATATCGATGCAAACGGTATTGTCCACGTTTCCGCAAAAGAGCTTGGCACCGGAAAAGAGCAGAGCATTACGATTACTTCCAATACCAACATGAGCAAAGAGGATGTTGAAAAGGCAGTGCGTGAAGCGGAGCAGTATGCTGAGGAAGATAAGAAGCGCCGCGAAGCGGTTGATGCCCGCAATGCGGCCGAGAGCATGGTATTTTCTACCGAAAAGTCTCTGGATGAGCTGGGAGATAAGATCCCGGCTGATGAGAAGGCAAACATCCGCTCCAAGATCGATGCGGCCAAAGAGGCTTTGAAGGGCGAGGATATGGATAAGATCAACCAGACCTCCGAAGATTTGAAAAATACCTTCTATGCCGCTTATGAAAACGTAATGAAACAGGCACAGGCCGCCGGAGCCCAGCCGACGGACGGAGCCGCGCCGAATGGCAATGCCGCTCCGCAGGATGGTGTTTATGACGCCGAGTATAAAGACGTTGACGACAATAACCAGAAATAAGCGCACTTTCAAACGTAACAGGTTCGTTGCAGTTCTGTGCAGGGCACAGAGCTGCAGCGAATTTCCCTGTTTGCAGATGGAATTGAGGCAATTTTGTTTTGGGAGTGATTCCGAATGGCTGACAAGCGAGATTTTTATGAGGTAATGGGCGTTCCCAAAAATGCCTCAGAGGATGAGATCAAAAAGGCTTATCGCCGGTTGGCAAAACAGTACCACCCGGATCTCAATCCGGGAGATAAGGAAGCCGAACAGAAATTCAAAGAGGTCAATGAAGCGTACGAGGTGCTTTCGGACAAGGAAAAGCGAGCACGTTATGACCAATACGGCCACGCGGGAGTGGATCCGAACTTTGGCGCCGGCGCCGGCGGAGGTTATGCCGGGAATATTGATATCGATGATATTTTTGGCAGTATTTTTGGCGGCTTCGGCGGTTTTGGCGGCTTCGGTGGCCAACGTGCACAGGCAAACGGCCCTCGCCGCGGCAGCGATACACAAGTGCAGGTGACGCTTTCTTTTGAAGAGGCTGCCAAGGGATGCAAAAAAACGGTGTCCTACAGCTGTATTGACGCCTGTACGGATTGTCATGGCTCCGGCGCGGCGCCGGGTACCACGCCGAAGACCTGCCCGAATTGCAACGGAACGGGTCAGGTTGTTGTGAAACAGCGTACTCCGTTTGGCATGGTGCAGACACAGGGCGTTTGCGACAAATGCCGCGGAACGGGAAAGATTATCGATTCTCCGTGCCACACCTGCTCCGGAACCGGCCGCATTCGCCGTCAGCGCCGCGTTGAGGTTGAAATCCCGGCAGGTATTGCGGACGGCCAGATGATGAACGTCAGCGGCCGCGGTAATGCAGGAACAAACGGGGGGCCGTCCGGCAATTTGATCGTTGAGGTCTCCGTGCGCCCGCATCCCATATTTGAACGGCGGGGCAACGATGTCTGGTGCGAAATGCCGGTTACATTCTCACAGGCAGCGTTGGGCGCAGAGGTAGTCGTGCCGACACTTGACGGGAAGGTCAGCTACAACCTGCGCGAGGGAACGCAGCCGGGCGACATTTTTAAGCTGAAGGGAAAGGGAATTACCGCGGTCAACGGCCGTTCAAAGGGCGACCAGTATGTTCGTGTGACGGTCGAAGTGCCGAAAAACCTTTCCGAAGAGCAGAAAAAGTGTCTGCGGGAGTTGGATTCGCTCAGCTCCGAGAAGAATTATCAAAAGCGAAAAGGTTTTTTCAATACGATTAAGGATTTGTTTGGCGGCAACTAAATGTTGTGCGCGGGATTCAACGGCAAGCGTCTTCCATATAGCAACAGGCGGTATTCGAAAGAATACCGCCTGTTGCTTTTGCTGTCGCGATCGTCATGTAAAAACAGAAGCCGATACCCAAAAAGGCATCGGCTTCTGAAAATCCTGCTGAAGGATCAGATTGCGCGGGTAACCTTACCCGAACGCAAGCAACGGGTGCAGGCGTAAACACGCTTCGGAGAACCGTTTACGATTGCTTTGACGCGCTTAATGTTCGGCTTCCAGGTACGATTGGAACGACGATGGGAGTGGGACACGCGAATGCCGAAAGCAAGATCTTTTCCGCAAAAATCGCATTTTGCCATGTGACTGCACCTCCTTTTATTTACCGCTATAGATTAACAGTGTTATTTTAGCAGAATCCGTTTTAAAAAGCAAGTCTTTTTTTTAAAACGGAAAATAAAGTTTGTAGGTGTTACAATGATGAGTGACAACAGGAGAAAATAAAA
>JAHZES010000085.1 GCA_019421725.1 Clostridiales bacterium
CTGGGCACAAATTGCCCCCGCCACCGGCTGCAGCCCACGCCCTTTGGCAACCGAGGCGCGTGTTCTGCGTTTCGGGCGATAAGGACGGTAGATATCTTCAATTTCCGCCAACGTCTGTGCATTTTCAAGCGCCGCCGAAATCTCCTCCGTCATAGCATCCAGCGCTTCGATCTGGCCCCGAACCTCCTCGCGGCGGGCGTCCAGTCCGCGCAGATAAGCCAGCCGCTCACTTAATTCGCGGATCGTCTGATCGTCGAGTGAGCCGTGCGCCTCCTTGCGGTAACGCGCAATAAAGGGAACGGTGTTGCCCTCGTCGAGCAG
Source organism: Clostridiales bacterium (assembly GCA_019421725.1). Taxonomy (GTDB): domain Bacteria; phylum Bacillota; class Clostridia; order Oscillospirales; family Acutalibacteraceae; genus CAKXIK01. The sequence goes on from JAHZES010000085.1 coordinate 322, forward strand.
CGAAATCACATTTTGCACCTGCCCCTGCTGCACGCCAAATTGTTTTGCCAAAATTGCTGCATAATCCATCATGGAACTAATCGGGTCCTTTCATTTATATTGTCTTGCATCATATGGTGACGGTTCATCCAACTGACGGCGCTTTTCAGCACGCGCCGGTCGTTTTCAAAACGGAAAAAATTCATTGCCGCCGGATACGAGAGCCAACGGGCGCGCTCAATTTCCTCCTCCTGAACGGTCACCTCTCCGCTCCGGCTTTCCGCCAGAAAAAACACAACGCGTTTGCTCGCGCAATTCCAGAGCGAATATCTGCTGACTGCGCGAAATCCCCGGCAAATCCGTACATTCAGTCCGGTTTCTTCCCACACTTCCCGCAGGGCGGTCTGTTCCTCGCTTTCTCCCAATTCAACGTGCCCTTTCGGAAATCCCCAATTGCGTCCCTTTTTATTCTTTACAATCAAAAAACGCAGCTGGCCGCCGTCCCGCCGAAAAATCACCGCGCCGCACGACTTTTCATAAAGGCAGCGCATCTCTCCGTCCTCCGGTGAAATGCGCAGCATCTGACGCAATTCCGGCTCATAAACCACGCGGTCGCGAACTCCGACAATCAATACCGGCGGCGTTCCTTCCCGGCGGATCCACAAAGCAAGCACGCGCCCGGTAAAGCGAACCGGCACGCGGCTGATTCCGACAACAAACGCTTCGCGGCGAACGGGCGCGTCTCCCCCGCTGCAAAAAATATGCCCGCGATAGGACAAAGCTCCCTCACGGGCATCTTCCTCCGACCTGCGGGCAGCGATCACTTCTACGATACTGCCCAGCATAATTGTTCCGTCCTTCCCTGCCGCTTTGTTGTTTTGCACAGACGGTACCCGTGTAAAACAGCGCAAAATTCCTGCGCAACGATTCCTTACCGTTTATTTTACGAAAAAAACACAAAAATATCAAGTCTGCCTTGTGACTTTTTTGCCTGACAACACCTCGCCGTTTCATCCTCGCGGCAAAAACGGCGCTTGCCCCTTGACGGTTCCTTTTGCGGGATTTATACTATTGTTAAGTACTGCACACATCTGCCGTGCAGAAAGGATGAGCCGCATGTTTGTCGCAATTATTTCCAGCCTGTTTTTTTTGGCCGTTGCGTGCCTTCTGCGCAGCGAACCGATGCGCAGCCTGCCGCTGCTGCAGCCGATTTCGCTTTATTTTTTTGCCGAGGCGGGGTGGACGCTGCTTTCCGGAATTTTGCTGCTCTGCTGGCGCGACGCCGCCGAGTGGGCATCGTTTGGACATTATGCACTGATGGCCGTCGCTGCCGGGTATGTGTTTTACTGCGGCTGCAGCGTTTACCAAATGCATAAGAAGAACGGCAGCGGTACGAACAACGAGGACAAAGAAAACAAATGCGGCGAAGAAAAATCCCCCGGGCAGTCCCCCAAGGCTTAAATCCACTTTCTTCCGCCGATCCTGGATTCCGGATCCGGCGGACTAATTTTATTGAATAAGAAAGGTCGTTAGCAAAATGTACGCTTATTTCATGGCAGCGGTTTGCGCCGCCTCCGGCCTGCTGCTGATTTTCCGCATGGGCAGGGAAAAAAAGCTGTATTATCCTCTCGGTGCGTTCCTGATCGCTTTAGGCGCGTGGGTCCTCGCCGATGAATTAACCGGCAAGGCGCTTTCCGGCAGCTGTGCCGTCTGGGTGCAGCGGGCCGTGCTGCTTGCGGTAATTGTGGCGCTGATCGTTGTGATGGTAAAAGACGCTCGCTCGTCCAAAGCGGCAGCGACGGCCGGCACGGACGAAGACAACAGCTCCTCCGAAGAGCCTGAAGGCGCAGAGGACCCGACCGGCTCCGACGAGTCAAAAAAAGCCGATTCCTCCGGAGAAACAGATGAAAACAGCAAAAATGTTCTATAAAAAATAACTCTTTAAAAAGGGAGAAAATATCATGCTGCAGGACATTCTTACGGTTGCGGGCCAGGTCCTTTCACTGTTCCTGATGATGGGGGTCGGCGCGCTGCTGACGCACCGCGGTAAAATTACGGAAGACGGCGTCTCCCAGATGTCATACATTTTGATGAATATCGTCGCTCCCTGCGTCATCATTGATTCGCTGCAGCGGGACAAGGATTTGACTGTTGTACGGGAAATGGGCATTGCCGCCGGTATCATTACGGCTTCCATCGCCATCGGTATTGCGTTCTCGTTTCTATTTTTCCGCAAAGAGCAGCCTGAAAACCGGCGGGTGCTCCGCTTTGCAATGACATTTTCCAATTGCGGCTACATGGGGCTGCCTCTGGTGCAGGCAACGTTGGGAGAATCGGCTATGGTGTATGCCGCTTCAGCCGTTATCGCCTTTAACGTTCTGGTCTGGACCGTCGGCATCGTGATGATGGGCGGCAAAAAAGAGGCTTCTGTCAAAAAAGCGCTACTTAACCCGGGTACCATCGGTTTTGTTATTGCATTCGCGCTCTTCTGGTTTGAGATCCGGCTGCCGTCCGTGTTGGGCGGCACTGTTACCATGCTCGCCGCGCTGAACACGCCCGTCGCCATGATCGTTGTTGGAAGCTATGTGGCAAAGTCAAATCTGCTGCGGTGCTTTTCGCAGGGCAGGCTGTACAAAATGGCGGCGCTGCGCCTGCTGATAATCCCCGCTGTGCTGACCGCTCTGTTTTACCCGTTTCATCTGCCGTACGAACTCTACGCGGCCTCGGTGCTCGTCGCCAGCGCTCCAACCGCTGCAATTACAACGATCTTTGCCACGCGCTATAAGCTTGACGCTTCGCTTGCCTCTCAGTGCGTCACACTTTGCACACTGCTTTCCATCCTCACCATGCCGGTGTTGGCAGCAGTGATCCGGGTCATCAGCGTATAAGCCGTTCGCATTTAAAAAGACCGTGAATTGTGCTCGGCGTCGGGTGCTTTTTTGTCAAAATCACAAATTGACTTTTGCACCGCGGCAAGCGTATAATAGAAAACTGAAATCTGAACTGTTTAAAATGGGTCTATCATTCACAAAGACGGTCTCTGCGCCTTTGGAGCTTCTTGCAAAAGCGCAGAGGTCGTTTTTTGCGCCTGAACCGGAGGAGAATGGATATGGAATTTGATGTCATGAACATTTTGTTCGACTGCGCCGTAATTTTGCTGGCCACCAAGCTGCTTGGTATGCTGACGCGCAAATTGGGTCTGCCCCAGGTCGTCGGCATGATCCTCGCCGGTCTGCTGATCGGCCCGGCTATCGTCAGCCGTCTCGGCATCGGCAGCTTTGGCGGCATCGTCAACCCCAGCACCGCCGAAATGGATGTGCTTCAAAGCTTCTCTCAAATCGGCGTGGTCTTTATTCTGTTCTCCAGTGGATTGGAGACCGATGTCAAGGAGTTGAAGCGCAGCGGCCTTGCCTCCACTGCGATCGCCTGTGCGGGCGTGCTCGTTCCCGTAGCGCTTGGTACCTTTGGCGCTTTGCTGTTTATGGGTTGGCCCGGCAAGCCGGCAAGCCATGGCATGATTATGAACGCGCTGTTTGTCGGTTGCATTTTGGCCGCAACCAGCGTTGGCATCACCGTAGAGACGCTGCGCGAACTTGGAAAACTGAATACCCGCGTCGGTACTACGATTCTCAGCGCCGCCATTATCGACGACGTGCTCGGCATCATTACTCTCAGCATCATCACCGGGATGAACGGCGGCGGAAGCATCGGCGTAACGCTGCTCAAGGCGTTGGGGTTCTTCGCGTTTACCGTTGGGTTTGGGTTACTGCTCCGCTGGTTTTTCAAGCGGCTTGTTCAAAAATATCCGCATAAGCGCCGCACCGGCATTTTTGCGCTCGTCATGTGCTTTTTTTACGCGTTCTGCGCTGAAAGATTTTTCAGCATTGCCGCTATCACCGGCGCTTATATGGCCGGCCTGATGCTCAGCGGACTGGACGACACCTCATTTGTAGACCGCAGGGTTGTGGTAAGCGGTTATATGATTTTCACCCCCATGTTTTTTGCCTATATCGGTATCAGCGCAGACTTCAGCCATTTTCAGCTCTCCGGACTGATTTTTGCCATTGTTTTCGTACTGTTGGGTATCATCGGAAAGATTATCGGCTGCGGCGGTATTGCACGTGCTTTTCATTATACAGGCCGCGAGTCCCTGACCATCGGCTGCGGCATGATCGCCCGCGGCGAGGTCGCCCTTGCCGTATACGCTACCGGCCAAAGCCTGATTTATTACGAGAACGGCACTCTGGTCGGGATCGACCCATTGGTTGCGACTATTTTCCTGATCGTGTTTTCTTCCATCCTCTGCCCGATCCTGCTGAAGATGGTATTCAAGAACCAATCCCATCCGCCGGTGGAGGGCAGCACACGCAGAGTCTCCATTTCTTCCGAGGCAATTGACGATCACCGTTCCGCCAGCGATCCTGCGACGGCAGCCCTGACGCCGCGCGGGGCAAAAGAAGCCTTTTCAACAATCACAGCGGCACAGCCGGATTCTGTAAAGGCGTAATGCAGTAAAGAGTCCCGAACCGAAGCAAACAAAAATGCCTGCAGCCTTCCGGCTGCAGGCATTTTTTACTATCCGGTTCCGCATGGCCGCCAAAAAGCGCTATACTTCTTCCGCTACGGTCTGCTGTACACTGACCGCAAGATTTCTTACCCAGATGCGTTTTTTGACAAGCACCAGACCAATAACCGCCTTGATCCCGTCCGAAAACTGTGCAATCAGATAAACCGCCACGATCGGCAGCGCTGTTCCGTGGGTCAGCAGCCAGACGAGGGGCAGCGTTATGCACAAAACATAAACGCTGTCGAACAAAAAGGTGATGCCTGTCCGCCCTCCGGAGCGCATTGTAAAATAAGTACAGTGCGCGACCGCATGCAGCGGCATTGTTGCGGCAGAAATCAGGATAAAGCTTGTTGCCAGCGCGCGCACGTTTTCCTCTGTATTGTAGAGCAGCGGAATAAACGGCGAGGCTGCCGCCAGCAAAGCGCCGATCAAAAGGCAAATCGCCGCCGCAAAAAAGGTAAGCTTGCGGTTGTCGTCGACGGCCTGCTCCGTTTCTCCTGCGCCGAGCCGCTGGCCAACGAGAATGGAAACCGATGTTCCGAGCGCCATAAACACAATATTAAACAGATTGGAAACCGTTGTGGAAATGTTCAGCCCGGCGATCACCGCCAATCCCCGTACCGAGTACGCCTGCGTGACCGCAGCCATTCCAACCGACCAGAGAAGCTCGTTGATCATCAGCGGCGAACCCTTTTTTGTAACGCTGCTCAACAAAAGAGACGGAACCTTGACGGTGGAAAACAGACCGTGCAAAAAATCGAACCGGTCACGGTGACGGACAACTTCAAAAACGATTACGCCAATCTCCACAAAACGCGAAAGCACTGTGGCGATTGCCGCGCCGGCCACACCGAGCACCGGAAAACCGAAATGGCCGAAAATCAGCAGATAGTTGAACACCAGATTGACCAGCACCGCAAGAATTCCCGCCTTCATCGGCAGCACCGTTTCTCCCGACTCCCGCAGAGTTCCCGCCAGGGCCTGCGTTAACGCGCTTGGAATTAGCCCAAACAGCATGATGATCAAATAAGTATACCCCACCCGGAGCGTTTCTTCCGGGTTTCCGGCGCTTTCGCCGCCTTCGGAAAGGTAAAGTGAAAGCAGCGGCTCTCCGAACACCGCAAACACCGCTATACACAGTACGCAGATGATCGCACAAATATAAAATTTCAGACGCAGCACATTGCGCACATTCTCATAATCGCCTCGGCCAAAAAACTGCGCGCCGAAAATTCCCGCACCGGAAATCGCTCCGAAAATAAACAGATTAAACACAAAAATCAACTGGTTTGCAATCGCTACGCCGTTCATCTGCGTGGTACCGATCTGGCCAACCATTAAATTATCCAACAGGCTTACGAAATTGGTAACTCCGTTCTGAACCATCACGGGAATCGCCACGGCAAATACCTTTCGATAAAAGGCTCTGTCTCCAATAAATTTTTTCATCCAGGTTTTTCTCCCATACTTCAAATAGTTAAAATTCTCCTTTGCGGTCCTTTTGAATCAGCCCGCGGACCGCCGCCACTCCCACGCGGATCGCGCGGTCGATATCGTAGCATTCTTCGTCCGGCAGACCAAGCTTGCGGCGGTCCTTATTCATAATTGCGAGCAGCACGGTTCCCGCTCGCACGCCGCGCACCGCGGCAACCGAAAACACCGCCGCGCTCTCCATTTCGGACGCCAGACACCCTGCCGCAATCCATGCATTCCATTTATAACGCAGTTCGTCGGCAACCGGCATGGTTTCCGGCGCATGCTGCCCGTAAAAGGAATCCTTGCACTGCACCACGCCGATATGCCTGCGCGTTCCGCAATGCTCCGCCGCCTCTGCGAGCGCGCAGACGACCTCAAAATTCGCCGCTGCGGGGTATTCCACCGGCAGATACTCCCGGCTGGTTCCCTCTGCACGAACCGCGGCCGTGGCAATAACCAGATCACCGCCGGTCACATTTCGGTTCATTCCGCCGCAGGTTCCGACACGCACAAAGGTATCTGCCCCTACCTTAATCAGCTCCTCCATGGCGATTGCGGCAGAAGGGCCGCCGATCCCGGTGGAGACCACGCTCACTCTTTCTCCGTCAAGCTCCCCGGTGTAGGTGGTAAATTCCCGGTTGGAAGAAACAAAGCGGCCGTTTTCCAGGTGCGATGCAATCATCTCACAGCGCCCCGGGTCACCGGGCAACAGCACATACCTGCCCACATCTCCCCTGTTCAGGTGTACATGATATTGATATTCTCCCAACATGGCGACGCTCCTCCTTCTATACTCGTTTCCCGGCAGGCCGCAAAAGCGGAACCGGCCGACTCCTTTCGCCAAAACGCAGGCTTTTCGTCTGAAAAGCCCGCCATTTATTTCTGCCTTCCCGTGTTAAAACGGAATTCTTGCCTGCAGGCGGTTCAATACGCGCAGCACCCGCCACGCCGGCAGACCTACAATATTGGTATAATCGCCGGAATAATCGCGCACCAGCTTTGCCCCTCTGCCCTGAATGGCATAAGCGCCGGCCTTGTCCATCGGCTCGCCCGTAGCAACATAGCGGTCGATCTCGTCCGGCGAAATTCCCCGGAACGTTACACGGGAGGTTTCACAAAAGGTGATTGCCGTTCCGTCCGGCCGAACAATGCACACACCGGTGTGGACGCAATGTTCCCGCCCGGAGAGCAGTCTCAGCATCCGCCGGGCATCCTCCTCGTCCTTCGGTTTACCGAGCACCTCTCCGTCGATTGCAACCACCGTGTCGGCTCCAAGCACAACGGCGCCCGGGTTCTTTTCGGCAACCGCCAAGGCCTTTTGCCGCGCCAAATGCTTCACCATCGTTTTGGGCGGCAGCCCTTCGGCAACACTCTCGTCCGTTTCAGCAGGGATCACGGTAAACGCAAGACCCGTCTGCTCCATCAGTTCGCGGCGTCGCGGAGAGCCGGACGCCAGAATCAGCTTGCTCATTATCAATTACCTTCCTTATCTATCGATTTTCAAAGTCCCATACCGTCAGCAGTACATTCTGCGCAGAATGGCTTCTGCGGCACATTCCGGCAGAAGCTTGATCAGCCCCGCCAGCAGCCGGTAATCGGCGCCGATCACATTGTGCATCCGCGGATTCCGTTTCTGCGCCAGCGCCAGCGCCCTTTGGGCAACCGATTCCGGCGGCTTTCCGTTTTCCTCGTCGCGCGCCATTTTCCCTACCGCACGCTCGCAGGCCGCGCGGTAAGGAGAGTTTTCCGGCAGCGCCATCTTCCTTGCGCCGGTAAAGCCTGTTTTTGTATCGCCCGGCTCCAGCAGAGCCGCGCGGATCCCGAACGGACGGCACTCCATGCGCAGCGCCTGCACGGCTGCCTCCAGCGCAAATTTACTGGAGGCGTAATGCGACTGAAACGGAATCGACACCAACCCGGCGACCGAGCTGGTAACAAGAACCAGGCCAAATCCCTGCGCGCGCATGGACGGCAACACCGCTCGGTTGACACGCAGCACCCCGAAATAGTTCGTCTCCATCTGCCTGTAAACCGCTTCCAGCGGCGTATCCTCACATGCGCCGGCAATACCGAAGCCCGCACAATGCAAAACGATCCCGATC
>JAHZES010000086.1 GCA_019421725.1 Clostridiales bacterium
AGGAAGGCTGCCGCCGGCCGTCGGCATGTAGTGGACGTCGATACCGACGGAATAACCTTTGGCAAGCTCCTGTCGGATCAGGTCAAGACTGCCGAACTGAACATAACAGTCATATCCAAAGGAACCGGCCGCGGCAAGCGCAAAGGCCCAGTTGCCAAAGCCCTGATAATTAAAATCATAAGCAAGCAACGCCGTTTGTTCCGGCAGAAGGTCTTCGCCGCGGTCATTGAGCAGGGTGGTTACCGTGGTGGGGTTGCAGATGGAAGCGCGGATTTCGGGGTCACGAACAAGCTGAGAATAAGCGGGTGTCTCCAAAACCACGCGGTCGGGCAGAGCAACGCGTTCTTCTTCGTAAACCGGAACGATTTCCATGCCGTCCAGATTGTTTTGGATCGTAGCGCAAAGCTGGCGGAGCACCGGGGTCGCGCCAGCGCTTTCACTGCGGAGAGTGACCTGCAGTTGAAATTGATCGATGGTCTGGCTTTTGTCACGCAGGGTAAAAACATCGGTGTCCACATAGGCATAGGAATCGCGTGCGGTCTCACTGTCGCCGCAGCTGCGGGCAATAGTCGTTCCCCAAACGCCCCAGCTGAGCCAGTCGGTCCAGATATCGGTTCCGGTAATATGGCAGCGAGCTGTTACCTCAACCGTCGTTCCATCCGGTGTATCGGCGTTCCATGAGGCGACCATTCTCGTAAATTGAGCACAGGGGTAAACACCGGTTACCAATGTGCCTTCTGCTGCGCCGTCGGTCAATTTAACGGCGCCATCCCCAACGCCGCTGTCAACGGTAAGGTTGTTCAGCTGTGCGGCTGAAAAATCCTCGGCGGTTGTAATCCGAAGCAAATTCCCGGTCACGGCGGCCGTTGAAGGGTCAGCGCTGACAGAGGGGAGCGCGGCTGCCAGCAGCCCGAGCATTACAAGGGCTGTGATCCATTTTTTCCATTTCATATACGGTCAGGTTCCTTTCGTGATGGTTTCAGGGGATCGCCAAAAAGCCGGGGAGCAAAGGTAAGGTTTGCGTCGGCGACAAAACAGCGCGCCTGAAAGGGGTATAGATTCTCTTTCTATTTTATCAGGGCTCCAGCTGTTTTTCTCATCGTTTTCTCTCGAAAAAATTAACTGATTCCATAAGTTTTTAATTCCTGTTCTGCTGCTTCCCGATGCAAAGAGAAACGATAAAAAAGCTAAGCCCGACGTTTGTGAAGGACTTAGCTTTTGGGTTTGTTTATCCTGTGGCTTTATTAAAAAAGACAGGTCGAAGAAAAAGGTTAGTTCTTCAGGCTTTGCAGCGGGGCGGGAAGGCGGCCGCCGCGAGAAATGAATTTTGCCGGGGAGCAGCTGTTGACCGGCATTACCGGACCGCTGCCGAGCAGCCCACCGAAAGAAAGCTCTTCGCCGACCTTTTTGCCGATCGCAGGAATCAGACGGACGGCCGTTGTTTTGGAGTTTACCATTCCGATGGCGGCTTCGTCGGCAATCACGCCGGAGATGGCTTCCGGGGTAATATCGCCGGGGACAACGATCATGTCCAGTCCGACGGAGCAGACAGCGGTCATTGCTTCCAGCTTTTCAATGGTCAGCGCGCCGCAGCGGGCAGCTTCGATCATCCCCTCGTCCTCGCTGACCGGAATAAACGCGCCGGAAAGGCCGCCGACATGGGAGGACGCCATTACGCCGCCCTTTTTCACGGCGTCATTAAGCAGCGCAAGACAGGCGGTGGTCCCGGGTGCGCCGCAGCGCTCCAGCCCCATTTCCTCCAGGATCCGTGCAACGGAATCGCCGACGGCGGGCGTTGGCGCAAGGGAAAGATCCACAATGCCAAACGGTACAGAAAGACGCCGCGCAGCCTCGTTTGCGACGAGCTGGCCGACTCTGGTGATTTTGAACGCGGTGCGCTTGACCGTTTCGGCCAGTTCGGCAATATCGCAGTTGCCTGCCTTGTGAATGGCGGCGCTGACAACGCCGGGGCCGGAGACTCCGACGTTGATGACGCAATCCGGCTCGCCCGGGCCGTGGAATGCGCCGGCCATAAACGGGTTATCCTCCGGTGCGTTGCAGAACACTACGAGCTTTGCCGCGCCGATGCAGTCGCGGTCGGCAGTAATTTCAGCCGTGCGCCGCACGATCTTGCCCATCATGGCAACGGCGTCCATATTCAATCCTGTTTTGGTAGACCCAATGTTAACCGAGGAACAAACGTGCTCCGTTTCGCTGAGCGCCTCGGGAATGCTTTGAATCAGCGCATAATCGCCCGGGCCAAAGCCCTTGTGGACCAGCGCGGAATACCCGCCGACAAAGTTAACGCCGATGGTCTGCGCGGCGCGTTCCAGCGTGTGTGCAAATTTGACCGGGTTTTTTGAAGGGCAGGCGGCCGCCACCATGGCGATTGGTGTAACGGCGATCCGTTTGTGCACGATCGGTACGCCGTATTCCGCGGCAATATCGTCGCCGGTTTTGACCAGATTGCTTGCATAGCGGCAGATCTTATCATAAATTTTGCCGCAGGCAGCGTCGATATCGGGATCGATGCAGTCCAGCAGCGAGATGCCCATGGTGATGGTGCGCACGTCAAGATGTTCTTCCTCGATCATCTTGAGCGTTTCCAGAATATCCTTGGAATTTATCATTGAAAAGCTCCTTCCGCAGTGTCGGATTCAGATGCGGTGCATCGAATTGAAAATATCCTCGTGCATGACATGGATATCAAGCCCTTTTTCCGTTCCGAGCTGAGTGAGCCGGTTGGAAAATTCGGCAAAGGGGATAGAGCTCTCCGTGAACTCGACCATCATAATCATAACGAACATGTCCTGCAGAATAGACTGCGTTACGTCGGTGATGTTCATTTTTGAAGCGGCACATTCAGCGGAAACTGCCGCCAGAATGCCGACCATATCCTTGCCGATTACAGAGATTACTGCGCGCATTACATTTCCCTCCAGGTGTTGAATGTAGTATTTTCCTGTTATTTTATTATCATATCACAAAGCAATCGTTTTTGGAACAGAAAAGACGGAATTTTTCTTCAGCAAGGGCAGGCAAAAGACGGGGCGGCCTTTGCTTCTGCAAGGTCGCCCCGTCGCGCTTATTTTGTTTTCGAAATGCAATGGTGGAGGTCACGGCAGCTCGGGCTCTACGGTGGAAGGATCCGGCAGGCCGAGCTCCCGGAGCTTTTGCCGCTGGTTTTGTTCATCCTCTGCCGCCAGTGCGGCGGCTTCCTCCGGAGTTTGTTCCTGAGACGCCAGATAAGCAAGGTAGTCTTCTTCGCTGTCAAAGCCGCTTTGCTGAAGTGCCTGACGGCGGATCAGCGCCCGATATTCGCCGGTGCTCCGTCCGATGGAAAGCAGGCGGTTTTCAGCCAGTTGGCGTTCTACAGCCGCCTTTTCGGGGCAGGTCTCCAAAAATTCCAGATATCTTTGCTGAACCTCGGGGAGCTGATCGAGCAGTTTAGTCTGAACGTCCGCCGAACGGATGTCGGAGATGTTGTTTTCCTCAAGATAAATCAGTGCGCAAAAAGCGGTATAGCGGCTTGCGGGATCGTTCGAAGCGGCCAGCCTGCGGGATTCTTCGGCGGAAAAGCCTGCGGCGCTGTAAACGGCTTCGGTGTATCCGCCGGAGAGCGGAAAAGCGGAGCCCTCCGGAATGACCCTGGTATCGGCAGCAATTTTGGCGGAAAGGCTTTCTTTCGGTTGAGGCTTTACGGCTGCCGCCGCTTCTTTGGAGACCGAAGCCTCGGGAGCTGCCGCATTTTCTGCGGATACCGGGTGTGCAAAAAACAGACCGCAAAGGAAAAACAGGAGCATTGCCATGCTCAAAAAGCCTGCTGTGCGAAAATTCTGCTTTTTCATAAAATCATTTCTCCTTTTTACATAATCGTTTTTTTATTAATCAAATCTGCAGTCCGGGGAAAAGCTTAAAGGGATCTCATACGGTTCGCGGATAATATTGGGGCCGTAAATGCGGTCGGCCCGCGGAACTCCGAGCGCGTTGCCATAGTTGTTCAAACCGGCGGCAAAAACCTTTCCCTCAGGGGTTCGGTACCAGTAAAGCGGCCCGCGGCATCCGAACGCCGTCATATTGTCCGGAAGGGCGACACGGGTAAAAACCGACAGTACAGATGAAGTGGAGGCAGCCTGACTGCTCTGCCCGGTCAGGAGAAAGTCGGTGCTGTTGCGGCCGGCAACATAGATGTGGCCGCTGGTAGAACGCCAGCAGGCAAAGGCGATCGTAACGGTGCTTTTTACTTCTGCAACGGGTTCCTCCGTTGGGATTTTCGTTACTGCCTTTACTATTTCATAGCCGCTTCCGAGCGACGTATCATACAGGGAAGAGGCGTTTTCCCCCAACCCCATGTTCCCGGAAAGATTGTTTCCGGCGGCGTACAGCTCGTGCGAGGCCGTAACCAGAAAGACCGTATCGTCTCCGGTCCCAATGGAAACGACGGGCCGGTCAAAGTCAATTTTCCGGATCTGCGGGTTTTCCGCAACAGCGACGGAAGGATACCAGGTATACTGAGAGTCATACGCCGTGTAACAGTTTCCGTCGGCGCCGAGAATGGCAATGGAGCTTGACGTTGTACAAATCTGCACGGCGGGTTCCGGCAGGACGATCTTTTGGGGAACCAGCCACGTTTCTTCGGACCAGCTGTATCCGTTGTACGAAGGACGAACAGTGCCTCCCGATACATAATTTTCGCCGAAGGCGTAAACCTCCCGTTCTTCTGTCAGGATCACGATCCGCCGCATCTGCATCTGAATATCGCGGATCGGTTTGCCAAAGGGAACACGGACCGGTTCGCTGCCTTCCAGCGCGACCGCGCTGCTGCACGGCTGGTCAAAGCAGCGTCCCCAAAAGTAAATATCGTTGGATTCGCCGACGGCACAGGCTCCGTAATCGCCCGCGCGGATCATTTTGATTTTTTCACCCGGTTTAATTTCAACCAGACCGACGACAGGCTGCTCCGTATTCTGCGCAAGGGCATGGTACAGACTGAAACCGCAGCCGAAAACCCGGCCGCTTTCCGTCAAAAGGGTTCTGATTGTTGCTTTACCAACACCGGTCGAAAAAGGATTCTTTTGCGGTTCCTAAGGATGAGAACGCTGTCGAAATTGTTATTATATGTAATTATTATAAAATATTTCACAGCATATTCATAGGTGCAAAATTCACAAAGAAAAAGTTTTTTATGTAAAATTCAACCGATATTACTAATAATACGAAACAAATGACGACAAATTTATTATTTATATCGTATCAAAAGAGGAATTTTAAATTTATATTAGAAAATATATTAGAAAATATGATGAAACAGGTTGAATTCGCGGACAAAAGAAAAAACACTGCTCTTTTGCGATTTTCTGTTCTTTGTGCTATGATAAACAAAAGCATTCCAACCAACGGCATTCTATCGGAGAAAGGATCGTGTTTTTATGAATTCCCACATTCTTTGCGATTGCCACATGCATACCAACCGTTCGCTTGACGGCAAAAACACCGCGCAGGAAATGGTCGGCCGTGCAGCGGAGCTGGGTATTCCGGTAATCGCACTGACGGATCATTGCGAGATCAACGATTTTTATTCCACAGGCTACTGCAGCCTTGCCCCCATGGCGTGGCAGGCGGCAAGCGACCAGCAAAAGCTGCGGAAGGGCGCTTCGCCGGAGGTTCTGGTCGGCATTGAGATCGGGCAGGCGAGTACGAATTTCGAGCTTGCCGAGCGGGTGCTTGCGGCGCGTGAATATGATTTTGTTCTGGCCTCGGTGCATAACCTGCTGCATACGCCCGATTTCTATTATCTGAGCTATACGGAGGAAAATGCAGACTTTCTGATGGAGCATTATTTTAAGGAGCTGCTGCATGTGGTGCAGTGGGGAAACTTTGATTCGCTGGCGCACCTGACCTATCCGCTGCGTTATATTACCGGCGAATTCGGCATTCAGATTGACCTGGCACAGTACGCCGGGCAGATCGACGAGATCCTTTCTTTGCTGGCGCAAAAGGGAAAAGCGTTGGAGATCAACACCTCCGGTCTGCGGCAGAAGATCGGAATGACGCTGCCGCATTTCGAATTGGTGAAACGCTTCCGTCAGCTGGGCGGGCGGCATATTACCGTCGGCGCGGACGCCCATTGCGTGGCTGATGTGGGAAAAGGGATCCCGGAAGGAATCGAGGTCGCAAAACAGGCGGGCTTTGATGCAGTGACCGTTTTCCGCCGCCGCTGCCCATATGAAATTAAGATTTGAAAAGCTTTGAGGAAGACAGCGGCAAAGGCCGCAAAGCATATTCTTTAGCAAAGGAAGCGTATAGAAGGGAGAAAGTGAAATGAACTTTAAATTTACAGGAGATGTGGAACAGCTGCTGGCGGGAATTGATATTCTGGCCGGGGATTACGGTTGTGCAAGAAGCGAGGACGGGATGCCGGTTGAGGTTTCCCGGGGAGAGAACCTCTTTGTTGCGCTGAAAAACGGAGCCGCAAGGATTCGATACAGCAGACTGTGTGAGTTTTTCCGCGCGCTTGGTATTTTGCTGCAGAGGCTTTCGTCCGGTGAAACAGAATTTGAAGTGAGCGAAACGTCTTTTTTTGATACCTGCGGAGCGATGATAGACTTGTCTCACGGGGCGCTGATGACCGTTGACGCCATTAAAAGCGTTCTGCGTAAAATGGCGGTTATGGGCCTGAATATGTTTATGCTGTACCGCGAGGAATCCTATGTTGTGCCGGAGTACGAATATTTCGGTTATATGCGCGGCAGGCATACCGACGAGGAGATTCGGGAAATTGACGATTACGCCTGGCAGTTGGGAATCGAAATTATTCCTGCGATACAAACGTTGGGCCATTTGTCAAATACGCTGCGTTGGAGCCAGTTTTCAGACGTAAAGGACACCGGGGACTGCCTGCTGGTTGGCGAGGAGAAAACGTATGACTTTATTGAAAGCATGGTGAAAGCGGCGATTCGCCCGCTGCGGAGCAAACGGATCCACATCGGGTTCGATGAAACCATGAGCCTTGGTTTGGGAAATTATATTTTGAAAAACGGATACCGCCCCCGGATGGATATTTTTTGCGAGCATCTGCAGAGGGTTGCAAAGATTGTGGAAAAGTATGACCTTGAGCCGATGGTGTGGAGCGACATGTTTTTCCGCACAGGCGGTTCAATGGACAGCTACGCGCTGGACAGCTTGCGCATTCCGCCGGAGGTGATCAAAAGGATCCCCGCCAATATTGAGCTGGTGGAAGCCAATTATTCGCTGACCGACGAAGAGCAGTGCTGCGAGCGCTTTCACGCCCATCTGGAAACGGGCAGAAAAACGTGGTTCGCCGGTGCGGTGCATGACTGGCACGGCTTTTGCACGAATTATTACCACACCGTTCAGGCTTCTAACGCAGCGTTAAGCGCCGCCAAAAAGGAGCAGATAAAAAACGTTTTTGCGACGACATGGGGCGACGACAGCCCCGAGCGGGACTTTTTCTGCAATCTGCTCGGTTTTCAGCTTTATGCAGAGCATATGTATCACCGGGCTCCAACGCTTGACGACGTAAAACAGCGGTTTGATTTCTGCGGAAAATGCAGCAGCGAAATGATTCTCGAGATCGCCAACATCGATAACCCGGAACACATTGAAAGCGGTTCCGCATTTATCGACGGTGAAATCATTCCCGACTCCCCCAAGGAATTGGTAAACCCTTCAAAGTATCTGATGTGGCAGGATCCGATCGCCGGCTTGTTCGATACGGAAGCAGCCAAATTGGACTTTGAGGCTCATTTTATCCGCCAGAAGGAAGAGCTGCAGTCCTTTACAGGTAAATACCCCGAATTTGAAACCACTTTGGAATTTTACATCGCTCTTTGCGACGTGCTTTCCGTCAAATGCGGATTCGGTCTCCGGCTGAAGCAGTATTATGATGAAAAGAATGAAGAGAAGCTTCGCGAGGTCGTTGACCGGGAGATTCCGTTGCTTTTGCAGAAAACAGAAAAGCTGTGGCTGGTCAACCGAAAGCTTTGGTTTGAGCGGCACTGCGCTTTTGGCTTTGAGGTTTTGGAACGGCGCTACGGCTGTTTGATGCTTCGGCTGAAAACCACATCGTACCGCATTTCAGAGTTCCTCGCGGGCCGGATCGGGAAAATTGAGGAGCTGGAGGAGAAACGGCTTCCTGCAACCAGACAAACGGAGCATGTTGCATATTTTAACGATTATTTGCTGACGCATACCGCGTGGGGAAGATAAGCCAAGGTCTTTGGCTGCCAGATGCCGCCCAAACGGCCTCGAACGGTCATTTTTTGCGTTTTGCAACCGATAGTTGCGCGATTTGAAAACTGGAATTGGTGGTGTAAAAGGGCTGATCCTGATATAATGAGAGCATTGAATTTTGCATGATCAGCCGGAAAAT
>JAHZES010000087.1 GCA_019421725.1 Clostridiales bacterium
GTCCTCCACAATGTAGATCATAGCGTCACAGAATCCTTTCGTTTTTGTGAATGCCTGTGATAGAAAATTCGGCCCATTCGGCAATATTGGTTGCATGGTCGCCGATGCGCTCAAAGTACTTGGCAATAATCAGCAGGTCGACCGCCTGCTCGCCGCTTTTGGCGTCCTGCTGAATCAGATGAATCAGATCACTTTTGACCTGATCAAACAGGCCGTCTACCACGTCGTCATAATTCATTACCCGGCGGGCAAGGTCAAGGTCACGGTTGACGAAGGCGTCGATGCTTTCCTTGACCATTTTTACAGTGGCGTTCGCCATTTTTGTAATGTGCTCCATATGACGGTCGTAATCGGACTGTTTCAGCTGGATCGTCAGTTCCGAAATATCGGCGGCCTGGTCGCCGATGCGCTCCATGTCCGTAATCATTTTCAGCGCGGTGGAAATCACGCGCAAATCGGTGGCAACCGGCTGCTGCTGCAGCAGCAGCTTCAGGCAGCGCCGCTCAATGTCCCGTTCCTTTTCATCTACGGTGGAATCGAAGCGGATCGCTTCGCGTGCCAGTTCTTCATTGTGAGCGGTCAGCGCGTGTACTGCCGTTACAATTGCATTTTCGATCAACGCGGCCATTTCCAGCAGCTCGTTGTTCAACAGCTCCAGTTCCCGATCAAAACGGTTTCGCATAGTAGTAAGCCATCCTTTTCTCCGGGAAATCCCGGTGTTTTCAAAACAGAAATCAACCGAATCTTCCGGTGATATAGTCTTCGGTGCGTTTATCCTTCGGCATGGAAAACAGCTCTTCCGTTTCGCCGAATTCCACCAGATCTCCAAGCAGGAAAAACGCAGTCTTGTCCGAAATACGGGCGGCCTGCTGCATGTTGTGCGTCACCATAATAATAGTATACTCTTTTTTCAGGTCGCTCACAAGGTCCTCGATTTTTGAAGTGGAGATCGGATCCAACGCGGAGGTGGATTCGTCCATCAGAAGGACCTCTGGCTCCACAGCAAGAGCCCGGGCAATACAAAGGCGCTGCTGCTGGCCGCCCGAGAGGCCAAGGGCGCTTTTTTTGAGCCGGTCCTTCAGCTCATCCCAAATGGCCGCCTGACGGAGGCTGCGCTCCACCAGTGCATCCAGCTTGGCGCGTGAACGGATCCCGTGGGTGCGGGGCCCATAGGCTACGTTGTCATAAACGCTCATCGGGAACGGGTTTGCCTTTTGAAATACCATCCCTACCCGGCGGCGCAGAGTGTTTACATCCATATTACCATAAATATTCTCGCCGTCAAGCAGCACTTTCCCGGTGATCTTACAATGGTCGACAAGATCGTTCATGCGGTTCAGGCACTTCAGCAAAGTAGACTTACCGCATCCGGAGGGGCCGATCAGAGCAGTAATTTCGTGTTCGGGAAATGCGACGGAGATATTTTTCAGCGCGTGAAAATCGCCGTAATACAGGTTGAGGCCGTCAATTTCATATTTATTCATGATAGAGGATTCCTTTCTGTTCGGCTGCCCGGTAAGCTCAGTCATGCTGGCTGCGGGTCAGGCGTTTGGCGATCATGTTAGAGACCATGTTGATGATCAGCACGATCACGAGCAGCACAACCGCCGTTGCGTAGGCCTGGTTAAAATACAGACCCTCGCCGGAAAGAACGTACATGTGCACGGCCAGCGTGCGGCCGCCGGAAAAAAGCCCGTTTGCCAGCTTTGCTACCGAGCCGGACGTGAATATCAACGCTGCGGTTTCGCCGACGATGCGCCCGATGGAAAGAATGATGCCGGAAAGAATACCCGGTACCGCAGAGGGCAGAACCACGCGGAAAATGGTGCGCAGCTTGCCGGCGCCAAGCCCAAAGCTGCCTTCGCGGTAGGAAACCGGCACCGAAATCAGCGCTTCCTGCGTGGTGCGCATCACCAGCGGAAGAATCATGATCGCCAGTGTAAAGGAGCCGGAAAGCAGCGAATATCCCCAGCCGAGCGCGGTCAGAAAAAACAGGTTGCCGAACAATCCGTAAACGATCGACGGAATACCGGAAAGCGTTTCGGCCGTCATTGAGATCACCGCTACGATTTTACTCTTTTTGTTGGCGTATTCGGTCAGGTAAATTGCAGAGGCGATACCGAGCGGAACGGCAATCAGCAGCGAAAGCACCGTGATGGAGACGGTATTGATCAGCGCCGGCACCACAGATTGATTGTCGGTGGTATACTTCCATTCAAAAAGCGATGCATTAAGGTGGGGAATACCGTTGACCAAAATGTATGCCACCAGAAAAGCAAGCACGCAGAAGGTGATCAGAGCGGCAAGAGAGGTAGCGATAAAAAGAAAAAGAGAAAGAGGCTGCCTGCGATAGCCGCGGAAGCGGTTTAAAATTTTTTCTTTCATACAGGTCACTCCTTTGCGCTGCTTTTGCGTTTAAGCAAAGAAAACGAGATGTTGATGATCAGGATAAAAACAAACAGAACTACGGCAGTCGCAATCAGCGCTTCGCGGTGAAGGTCGGCCGCATATCCCATTTCCAGCACAATATTGGTGGTCAGTGTACGTACTCCCTTTAAAATGCTGGACGGCAGCCGCGCCTGATTGCCGACGATCATGACGACGGCCATTGTTTCGCCGATCGCCCGGCCGATCCCCAGGATTACTCCGGCCATTACGCCGCTTTTTGCCGCAGGAAGAACGGTAAAAAAGACGCTGCGTTCGTGCGTGGCGCCCAACGCCAGCGCACCTTCGTAATAGCTTTGCGGAACAGCGCGGATCGCCGCTTCGCTGACTCCGATAATTGTCGGGAGAATCATGATGCCGAGCAGGATGGAAGCGGTAAGGATACACATGCCGTCGCCCTTGTCAAATAAATTGCGGACCAACGGAACGATGACCACCAGCCCGAAAAAGCCGTAAACAATGGACGGAATTCCTGCCAGCAGATCAACGGCAGGCTTCAAAAAACGGTAAAGCCCGGGCGGGCAGAATTTTGCCATGTAAACGGCGGTAAGAATACCGATCGGCACACCGATGATTATGGCGCCTGCGGTAACGTAAAGGCTGCCGACGATCATCGGAAAGATACCAAAGGATGGATTGCTGTTTGTAGGCGCCCACTTTTTTCCGAACAGAAAATTAAAGACGCCGATTTCCGCCATGGCGGGAATGCCGTTTGCAAACAGAAAAACGCAGATCAGCAGGACAGCCGTAATGGAGGTGAGTGCAGCAATCAGAAAGAGGATCCTGAAAAAACTTTCCTTAAATTTTGTGGCTCGTAACAGACCTTGTGTTTTTGTCATCGAAGCAACCTTTCTTTCTTATGCCGGTTCCCGAAAGGAAACGGAATCAAAATAGAAAATCAACCGCGTATCACTCAATAACAGGCAGCGTTTGCTAAAATACGCCGGTCTCTAAAACCGCCGCAAGGCATAAAGAGCAAGGCTCTTTATGCCGGCAGCGGGAGGAAATACGGAACTGTTTATTTTACAAGGGCATCCCAGGTGGTGGTTTCGCCAACATAAATCGATTTAACCTGTTCGCTGGAGATGTCGTCAAGCGTATTGGCCGGATTTACAATGATCGCAACGCCGTCGATCGCAATGGACATAGAGGTCAACTCGGTAGATTCGCTTTCTTTCAGCTCACGGGAAGCCATACCGATGTCGCAGTTGCCGGCAATCGCGTCCTTCATGCCGTTGGAAGAGTCGGTCTGCTGAACGTCAATGGTAGCGCCGGTATTTACCTTCATATAAGCTTCTGCCAGCTTCTGCATCACAGGAGTAACAGAGGAGGAACCGGAAACCAGAATTTTGCCTTCCGGCTTTGTTCCGGAAAAAGCAGCCGCATTGTCAGCAACAGAGATATAACCGTTGTCGTTCACAATTGCCTGACCTTCCGCGCTCATGATATAATCGATAAAATCCTTGGCAAGGCCGGTGGCTTCGCCCTTGGTGGCAATATTGAACGGACGGCTAATCTTATAAGTGCCGGCCTTGATGTTCTCGGCAGTGGCTTCCGCGCCATCAACCTTCAATGCCTTAACGGTGTCGTTGAGAGAACCGAGCGAAACGTAGCCGATCGCATATTCATTGCCGGAAACGGTTGTCAGCATGACGCTGGTTTTGTCGGTGATCGTGGCTTCTTCCGTGGTATTGTCAACCTTGTTTCCGTCGGCGTCCTTTTCTTCAATACCGAACAGTTCGATAAATGCGCCGCGGGTACCGGACCCTTCTTCGCGGGAGATAATGGAAATTTCGTGACTGGCGTTAAAATCGGTTGTTTGAGCGGAGCTTTCAGCAGAAGCGATGCTGCCGGTGTTGTCCGCTGCCGGAGCCGAGCTGCTGCCGTTGCTGCTGCATCCGGTCATCGCCAGAAGGACCATGGCGGATGCAATGGCGAGACTTACGATCTTTTTCATTTAGAATCATCCTTTTCATCATTTGTTGACCATAGTATACCCCGTCCTTGTAAAGCCAGAGCGCAAACAAAAGTAAAAAGCGGGTAAAGCATTGTAAAATCAAATTTTATTTCCAGCCGTTGTGTGATATACTGAAAGAAATTCTTAGTGGCCATGCGGATTTCTTGCCGGCGTTTCAGCGCGGCAGAAAATCGCCGAGGATGCCGTGTAAGAGCAGGAAAGGAGACGCCGTCATGAAAATTGTTCTGCCGATCCGCCGGTTGGTGGATTTTATTCTGAAAAGCGGCAGTATCAACAGCGCTTCGGGTAAAGCGGAGCGCGCGGCGGAAGGAAGCCGGATCCATCGCAGACTGCAGAAGGCAGCGGGAAAAGGATACGAAGCGGAGGTCGTTCTGTCGGCAGAGCGCGAATCCGGCGGCATTGTCTACCAATTGCAAGGAAGAGCGGACGGTATATTTCAGGAAGACGGCATCACGGTCGTTGATGAAATTAAGACAACGGAAACACCTCTGGAGCAAATAGAAGAAAGCTTTTGTCCGGCACACTGGGCGCAGGGGTGCTGCTATGCGCAGATCGTCTGTGCGCAGCGCGGCCTTTCGGAGGCGTGCGTCCGCCTGACCTATTATCAGGTAGATACGGGAGAGATCAAGCGCTTTCAAAAAAGGTTTACCTCGCAGGAGCTTGACGAGCAGCTGGAAAGCCTGCTGCTCCGTTATAAGCGCTGGGCAGCCATGCAGATAGAATGGCGTGCGCAGCGCGGACAGTCCCTGCGTGAGCTTGCGTTTCCTTTTGAGACATATCGTGCAGGGCAGCGAAGGCTCGCGGCAGCCGTTTACCGGACGGTGCAACAGGGAGGACGTCTGTTTTGTTCCGCACCGACCGGGATCGGAAAAACGGTTTCTACTATTTTTCCGGCGCTTAAGGCGATGGGAGAGGAAATGGGAGATACCCTTTTCTACCTGACGGCAAAAACGGTTACCCGGCGCGCGGCGGAGGATGCGATCGCCCGTATGCGTGAAAAATCGCCGCAGCTGCGTCTGAAAACGATCACAATTACCGCAAAGGACAAAATGTGTTTTCTTGCGGAGCGCAGCTGCACACCGGAAGCCTGTCCGTATGCGGCAGATTATTTTGACCGTGTGAATGATACCGTCTATTCTCTGCTGCAGGAAAACGACGACTTTACGCGAGAAGCTATTGAAGCAGCTGCGAAAAAGGCGGTGCTTTGCCCATATGAGCTTTCGCTTGACCTCAGCCAGTGGTGCGACGTGATCATTTGTGACTACAACTATCTGTTTGACCCGACTGTACATCTGCAGCGTTTTTTTGACAGCAGGTCGGGCGATTATCTCTTTTTGATCGACGAAGCGCACAACCTGGTGGACCGCAGCCGGGAGATGTTTTCCGCATCATTGGCCAAGGGAGCATTCCTGCAGCTGAACAAAGCTCTGCCAAAAGCGCACAAAAAGCTTCGCGCGGCGGTTTCGCTCGTTAATTCCACGCTGCTTGCTCTGCGCAGAGACTGCGAGTCGGCAGGCGGCGCCGAAGCGCGGGAACAGTGCCCGGAGCAGCTGGAAATGCCGCTGCGCCGTTTTGCCGCTGCCGCCGAGGAGTGGTTGGGAGAGCACCGCGGTCATCCTCAGGAACAGGACGTTCTGGCGCTGTTTTTCAATGTCCGCTTTTTTTTAAAAATTCTGGAGACCTACGACGAGCGCTACATCACCTTTCTGCATGCATTCGGCGCCGAGCTTTCAGTCAGGCTGTTTTGTCTGGATCCCGCTCCGGATTTGGATTCTGCATTGAAAAAGGGGCGTGCCGCCGTGCTGTTTTCGGCAACGCTTTCGCCAATGGATTATTACCGAGAGGTACTCGGAGGCAGGGAGGAAAGCAAAAGCCTCGCGCTGCCTTCTCCGTTTGAACCGTCCCGTTTGGGGTTGTTCTGTGTTCCGCTGAGCACACGCTACAATGACCGTGAACAGAGCGTCGTGCCGATCGCGAGGCTTTTGGCCCAGTTTGTTTCTGCCCGCGCAGGCCATTACATCGCATATTTTCCAAGCTATGCTTATCTGGAGCGCGTTTTGGAGCGGTTTGTAAAAGAATATCCGCAGATCGAAACGGCGGTGCAGGGAAGGCGGATGGATGACGCTTCCAGGGAAGCGTTCCTTTCGCAGTTTGAGCAGACCGACGGGAAGACCCTGCTGGGTTTCTGCGTGTTAGGCGGGATTTACTCCGAAGGGGTCGATTTGACGGGAGAGAAATTGATCGGTGCGGCGGTTGTTGGCGTCGGTTTGCCGCAAATCGGGCAGGAACCCAATACGCTTCGCGCCTACTTTGACAAAATGAACGGGCTTGGCTTTGAATTTGCGTACCAGTATCCGGGAATGAACAAGGTGATGCAGGCGGCAGGCCGTGTGATTCGCACCGAGCGGGATGTCGGCGCCGTACTTCTCATCGACGACCGATTTCTTTCGTCGAGATACCGGCAGCTGATGCCGCCGCAGTGGAGCGGTCTGCAGCAGACCTCGGCCGAACAGCTTTCCTGCCGTCTTCAGGAGTTTTGGGGGCAATTTGAGAATGAAGATGGAAATTTTAAAAGCCCGACCCAAACAGAAGCTGTCAATCCGGTAGATCCATGTTTATTGAAAAAGGAGCAGCCAAAAAATGATTATTAGAAAAATGACCACAGAGGACTATAATGACGTATATGACCTATGGATGTCCTGCGTTGGAATGGGATTAAATAATCTTGACGATTCCAAAGAAGGAATCGATAAATTCATTCAAAGAAACCCGGATACATGCCTTGTTGCCGAAAAAGATTCGTCTATTGTTGGCGCTATTATGGTTGGCAGCGACGGAAGGCGCGGGTATATTTATCATACGGCGGTTCATCCTGATTTTAGAAGACAGGGAATTGCAAGCAAATTGGTTGATAGTGCAATAAGAAAATTATCTGCTTTGGGAATTAATAAGGTCGCGTTAGTGGTATTTGACAGAAATGATACGGGAAACTCATTTTGGGAGAGCCAAGGCTTTACGGTTAGAAATGATTTGGTGTACCGAAATAAGGCCCTGGCTGAGATGATAAGAATAGATACTTAAATTCCAGCCTGTCAATACAATGTGTTGTGCAGTCATTTTACCGATTCATTCGATTTATGGACGGGTGCGGGCCGTAAATCAGCGATTGATGCGCCGCAATGGGGCAGACGGCAGCAAGCATTAAAAGAGATTTGTGAAAAAGCGGGCGTCAACCGCTCTACGTTCTATCTGCATTATGAAACGATTGGAGATCTGTTAGAGGAGAGCTTGCAGCATATCATTGACCAGTTTGTAGGTTTTATGCCATACGATACGGTGGAATTTTTAAAAAAGTTGCAAGGCCGTCCACTTGAAGAGCTATACCTTATTACACCGGAATATCTGACTCCGTACCTGACTTATATCAAAGAGAACCGCCGCATTTTTCGCACAGCGCTGGAGCGGGCGGCAACGCTGCGGATGAGCGATGCTTACAACAGTCTGAATCAATACGTGTTTACACCGATTTTGAATCGGTTTTGTGTGCCGGACGCCAATCGAAAATATATCATGGCGTTTTATATCAGCGGGTTAATGGCGATCGTTAAGGAGTGGCTGCGAGACGATTTATTTTACGCCTTATGTTTGGGTGCGGACCGCAAATTGGCAGTTGATGCCGACGCAGAGGAACAGCCCGCCGCAGGCCTTGGCCGGGCAGCGCTTCCGCCGCCTGCAGGAAACGGGTGACAGTTTAAAAATAAGGATTGACATTGCAGCGGTGAGTTGTTATAATTAACTTGTTAATTATTAACCAGTTAACTAAAATAAAGCGTGACGGTAAGAACCTGACCAAAGGCGTCATGCTTTTGCTTTAAATCACGCAGAAAGAAGGGGGTAACATGCAGGAAAAGCGGCAGATGGCAGAGGAAAAGTTTCGCCGGATTCACTTTGAACATCGGC
>JAHZES010000088.1 GCA_019421725.1 Clostridiales bacterium
CGGGAGCTCAACAATGGAGGAAAGTATTCGCAGGGGAATTCGCTGGGCAGAGGTGCGCGGCCGTATTCGCCGAGAGGATGGACGCCTGATCATCAACGAAGAAAGCGGATCATCGTTAGAATAACGGTAAATAGAGCAGCGCGCCCCATGCCCGCAGAGACGGGTTTGGGGCGCGCCGTTTTTGTTCTGATGAAGGGTCGGTCAAAGCTTCGCAAGACCGTCTCAAAATCAAAGAAGACTGCTTGTATTTGATATGGACGCAGCTGTTTCGGCAGACTGTTTGTCGTGATACATTCGGGTGTCGGCGAGCTGCAGAAGATCATCGACGGTGCCAATAAAATCCGGTTCGCTGTTGGAGGCACAGCCAATGGCGACACTGAGCGGAACGGCGTTTTGCTGATTATTCTGCTCAAGCAGCGAATGAAAGAAAGATAGACAGGCAGACGTTTCTTTCCGGCTTAGTCCGGTAAAGACCGTAACAAATTCATCGCCGCCGATGCGGTATGTTTTTGCGCAGCTGTCAAAGGCGGTGTGCAGGCAATCTGCCAACCGACAAATTAAATGGTCTCCTTCACTGTGACCGAAAGAATCGTTTGTTTCTTTCAAATTATTTAAGTCAAACAGAAAAAAGGTGACGATGGTGCATGGCTCCTGTTTTAGATCTGTTAGCTTCTGTTCAAAGGAGGCGCGGTTGCCTAATTCTGTCATCCAATCGGTATAGGCGCAGCGTTTATAAAATTCCGCCCGAACGACCTTTTTCTGCATGGCAAATGCACGCCGAGTCATTTCCAGAACAAGAACCAGGATAAAAAGAAGGATTCCGACGAAGACGATATTAGGGTAATAACTGTACCCACGCCAATAACTGCTGAGTGAGAAAGCGGCAGAAATACAGAGAACGATGGTTGCATACAGCATATTTTTTACGGCGCGGTTATGCCGTTCGCGCCAGCAGATGATAAGCGCAAGGATCAAGTTGGACAGAAGAGGCAGGTGAGAAATTTCCTCGGCTTCGTTAAAATCCAACACATCAAAAATGTAGCAGATCAGGCGGAAGAAAGCATATAGACATTGGATCCATTCACCCAGACTCAAAATTTTACTGTATTCAGGACAGGCCTGTTTCAGGAGCAATAGAAACGGAACAGGAAGCAGAAGAAAAGCCAGGTTGGCTAAAATATAACTGACAGCTTTGTTGTCCGATAAAAATTGAAGCAAAAGCGTTTCAGTGGCAAGCCAAACGGCAACCAGCAGCACACCGCAGCCAAGAGCGAAAAAGGAAGCAAACGGCAAATGCCGTATCGCCCGAACGGTTGAAGCAATCAACAGCCCTGCGGCGATCAACAGCAGAAGCGTGCAAATGAGAATAGACAGTGCCTTTTTCTGAAAAAGCGAAAGAATAACAGAGTCGTGCGAACCGAGCTGTGGAGCAGAAATGGTTCCCAGAGCGTTTGGATCCTGCGGAGAAAGCTCCAGGCGGAGAATGGTATCGTTTGAAATGTTCAGGTCGACCAGATTTTCGATAGAGCCAAATGATTTTCCGAAGGAGGAGGACTGGTGGTAGCCGTACTCAAAGGAAAGAATGTCATCGGCATAAAGGCGAATTTTCAAGTTTTTTGTTCTGAAGAAAAGACAAATAGCGCCATTTTTCGTGTCGGATGCAGAGAGTTCAGCCGTTAGTACGGCAGAGCCGGTGAGGAAAAGCGTTTTTTTCTTAGTAAACGGTTTTTGTGGAAAAGAATTTTCTGAATCCTCCCAAACCCAGCCTTCGCTGAAATCCGAAAGGGAGTTTGCAACAATTCGTGTATGATCCAGCCGAAAAGTAGAAGCAGCAAAAACAGACGCACCACAGCCTAATAAAATGCAGAACAAAAACAGCACAGTCAGACTGTGCTGTTTCAAAAAAGTACGTAAACGCTGTGCCATGCGGCGCTCCTTTCCATCTGATCCTCTTAAGACGGTTCCTCCGGCTGTTTGTCGGAAAAATGTCTGGAAGAAGGAGAAAAGTGTTCAAAAATTCCGATTGCCTGCTCCGCATGTGCCGTCCGAAGCTCTTCCGGAGAATGGAGAGTCCAATATACACGCTGCGCATGGAGTCGGTCGCAGCAGATTCGAAGAGCCAAACGCTGTCTGTGGGAAAAGCGGTAAGCGATAAAATCCGGACGGGCCAGAAAATTGGAAAGAAGATTTCCGCAGAAAAATCCGACAGCCGGAGAAAGCGATTTTGACTGAATGTAATTTTCGGCCAGTTGACCGCGGATAACAGCCGGCCGGTTCTTTTTAAACCATTGAACGATCAGGGGATGAAAGGATTCTATGCAGAAGGCGCCGCAATAACCGTCCAACAGCTTAGCGGCCATTTCGCAGAGAAGCCGCTTTTGATGATAGTGCTTGATTTCCACAATCAAAGGGGTGCGTCCGTTTACCAGGGCCAGAATATCAGAAAACAACGGAATTCGTTCATCGCTGTTGGCCAGCGGAATTTCCTGCAGCTGCTGAAAGGTGAATTCATACAGCGGACGGTCGATTCCACAGACACGCTTCAGAGTGGCATCATGAAAAACGACAATCTGATGGTCTGCAGTCAGCTGAATATCCAACTCGATTCCATAGCCGTTTTCAACAGCACGGCGGAATGCCGGCAGACTGTTTTCGGGAATGGACTGATCGGCAGTAAACAGTCCCCGGTGTGCATAGTCGTAACCGAGCAGTGGCATCAGATCCGGTTTGTTTTTCCGGGGAGCGATCATCCAGAGCACAAGCAGCAACAAGGCGACGACAACGGCTATTATAATAAGAACAATGATCAAGGTATGCATCACGAAGCTCCCTTTCGTTAGTCCGGTGTATCAAAGGCTTCCAGTTTGCTTTTGGGCGGCAGAGGCTTGCTGTCCCCGTGGCGAACCTGGGTCATGGTGAAGAAAGAGATTGCGACACAGGCTGCGGCGTAAGGGAAAAGCGTTCCGTAGCCAATGTGGTCGAGCAGGACGCCCGACAGGATCGGCGTAACAATTTGCGCCGCCATGGAAAATGTGTAATAGAAACCGGTAAAGCGGCCAACATCGCTGCCATGTCCCATTTCGACGACCATCGGATAGGAATTGACGTTGATAAAAGCCCAGGCAACGCCGACCAGAGCAAACATGATATTGATAGCGGGATGGTAGGCCTTTACCAATGCGCCGGCTCCAAAGCAAAGAGCCAGTAAAGTAACGCCAGCAAGGATGGTTTTTTTGCGTCCGAATCGGGTAGCGATCCAGCCGACCGGAATATAAGAAGCGACGGCGGCAACGGTTGCAACCATCAGACAATTGGCAAACCCGCCGCCCTCCATTTCCCATTGAATTTGAGCATAACGGGAAAAGGCAGTGGTCACCGCGTTATAGCCCATAAACCAGAACGCAACGGAAGCCAGCAGAAAAATCATACTGCGGCGGACCTCCGGCGCCAGCTTTGCTTTTTTTGCGGGGGTGTCCGACGGTGCAGGATCCGTGGGCTCTTCGCCGTTTTGAGCGGCCGCTTCCGCAGCGGCCTGGTTTTCGCGTACCGTGCAGGCCAAAACGGCAACGGAAACGACCATAATAGCTGCAACACACGCAAACAGCGGAATGTAGTCCGGAGCGTTTCCGGTAGGAACCAGAATGCGGATTAGTGCAAGCGTGATCACTCCGCCTACGGCGCCCATCAGATTAATAATTGCATTTGCACGGGAACGAAGAGGCTTCGGCGTTACATCAGGCATCAGAGCGACGGCAGGGGAGCGGTAAAGCCCCATGGAAAGCAAGGTAAAGCCAAGCGCAACAATAAATAGAGCAAGTGTCCGGTAGTGATCCGCCACAGGGATCAGCATCATGGCGACAACCGCACATCCGGTTCCAATCAAAATAAACGGCATCCGGCGTCCCAATCGGGTGGAAGTCCGGTCCGAGAGCGCACCGAACAGCGGTAAAAGAAAAATCGCCAACACATTATCCATGGCCATTACAACACCGGAAACCGTGTCGCTGACCGCAAACGTGTTTTTCAGGACCAACGGGACAATGCTGTCATACAACTGCCAGAACGAGCAGATCGATAAGAACGCAAGACCAACCAGAATCGTGCGTTTTGTGTTCAGCTTCATAAGCACAGACACTCCTTTGCATCAAGTCGTGTGGGGCACGGCAAATTAGCTCAATTTATTTTACCATAGGTTTGCAGCTACTTCAATCGGAAACAGCTTTTTTTTAAAAAAGTACCGGTTGTAAATTTTATGTTACTTCTCTTGAAATCCGGTAAATAATTTGATATTATATGAACAAATTCGGACCGATGTTTAACGGAAAGGCATGGTGCCCCAAAATGAATTTGCTGAACAAGTTGGAACGCAAAATCGGCAGACTGGCGATCCCTCATCTGATGTTTTTTATTTGCGGCGGAATGCTGATCGTTTTTTTGACGGATTATCTGCTTCCCCAGGCAGGGCTGGGCGGTTTGCTGGCGCTTGATATGGCGAAAGTGGCGCAGGGAGAGGTTTGGCGGCTGATCACGTTTATTTTTTCTCCGGTGGATACTTCTCCGTTGTGGATCCTTTTCAGTCTGTATTTTTATTGTATGATCGGCGAAGCACTGGAACGCGAATGGGGAACCTTCCGCTTTTGCCTGTTTTACCTTACGGGAATGATCGGCGCCATCCTGGCGGCGCTTTTGACAGGCTACGGCTTTAACGCTTACCTCAATCTTTCGCTTTTTTTGGCGTTTGCATTTTTTTATCCCGATTTTCAGCTGATGCTTTTCTTCTTTGTTCCCATAAAGGTGAAGTACCTTGCTGTTTTTGACATTGTGCTGACGGTGTATTCTCTGGTAGTTGGCAGCTGGAGCGTGCGCGTTTCGATCGTTTTTTCGCTGCTGAATGTGGTGCTGTATTTTGGAGGCTACCTTCTGAAGCATTTTCGTCAATGGCTTTCTTTTCGTAAAACGCGGAGTAATTTCCGTAAATATATGAAATAGGAATTATTCTATGGAAGGAAGGAAATTTTATGTCAGTGGAACGAGTGGAGAATATGTGCGGCGGCAAAGGTCATGTATTGATCGAGCGGATCTTGGGGGAAAAAGAACTGAACGGAAAATGCGGCTTATACGCCAAGGTGACGATTGAGCCGAATTGCAGCTTGGGATATCATGAACACCATCACGAAAGTGAGACCTACTACATTCTTTCCGGTCACGGCGCTTATGATGACAACGGAACGATTCGTCCGGTTGCGGCGGGGGATAAAACCTTTACGCCGGACGGCCACGGTCACGGCTTGACTAATACGGGAAGCGATGATTTGGTTTTTATGGCGCTGATTATTTTCGATTGATTACGGTATAGACCGGTTTATGGAAAAATTTTTCCGGCATACTGCAGCAGCCCCGGTGAATACTATCACCGGGGTGATTTTTATGGCAGACAGCGGATTTCCGCAGCTCGGTCTCTCTGCGCTGCTGGAACAGGATTTATCCAGCTACGAATATTTTCAGTCACTGCCGCGAGAGGTGCAGCGGAAGGTGGAAATGTGTGACGTTTCCTCTTTTGCGGAGCTGCAGTCCTATGCGGAGAGCTTTCGCAGAAGATAAGGTTTATTTGACATCGAAAAGAACGGAAAGAAAAAACGGACTGCTTTTGCCGACAAGGCACAACGGTCCGTTTTGCTGTTTTTATGGTTTGTTGCCGTGGAAACTGTTTTCTATCGTCGGGCTCTGCATTTCGGAAAAGGCTTGCAGCAGTTCGGCTGCTTGGCTGCGGAGCTTGCGATACGGTGCGGAGTTCAGCCGGATAGCGGCATTGCGCAGTACCATGGTTTCCACCGGACAGGCAGGGTCTGCAAGCATTATATTGATGAGCATGCTTTGGATCACCTTTTCTTTGGGGCGAGAACTACCGCCAAGGCTTGCTGCCGCTGTGGCAGCGCCCAGCACGGCGCCGCCCAAATGGCTTTCTAATATCCCCTTATGAATCATGTATTTTTCGCCGTCCTGAATCAACTCAGCATCGGTCACATCTTCATAACGGTGTAAAATCAGGTTGTCGCAGTCGCGGGCAATGGTCCAACGGCGGTTTGCTTCATCTAACCATAAGTCGCCGATTTTACGCGTAGGGGAGCAGTTTTCACGGGAAAAGGCCATTTCGGTGCGTTTCAGTAATGAGCGGCGGGCAAGCAGCGCTAAAATTCCTCCTGCGATACCCAGCAGGACGATGGCGCCGAGCACCCACCAGAACAGCGGATTCATACGTGTCCCCCCTCTGTAATTCTGTATTATTCCAGCTCCAGCTGTTCTCCCTGTGTTTCTTCGGCAGCAGGCATTGCTCCGGCGGCGGGAAGGCTTTTTGCACGGTAGCGGAACGGCTTTTGCAGAGAACCTTCTTTATACGGTTCAAAGCGGATGACCCGATGGTTACGCCGCAGGGTCATGACGGCAACTCCCTGCGTGTTTTTGGTGGTTTTGCTCTGCAGTGCGCCGCTGTGCAGCAAGAGCATCTTTCCCGAGGAAGAGGTCAGCAGGTATTCGCTGTCTTCCGGTGCGTAGATTGCCGCAACAAGAGGGGCTTTGTCAGAATAAGCTGCCAGCAGCTTTCGGCGGTTGGTCTTCGTTGCGTAAGCGGACATCTGTACTTTGGCGATTTTGCCGTTGTCAAAGCAGAACAGCATCGAACCCTCATAGTCGCGTGTAATTGCCATAGCGATCGGCCGCTCACCTTCGTCCATGCCGAGTTTGCTTGGAATATATTCACCCATTACGCTTGCTTTAGTACAGTCGAAATCGGCAAGCCGGGCTTTATAAACCTGACAGCGGTCGGTAAAGAAGAGAAGATCGCGGTTATTGGTGGTTTCTACGGCACGAACAATAGAGTCGCCTTCCTTCAGCTTCTGTTCGCCGCTCATACGAAGAGAAAGAGGCGTGATTTTTTTAAAATAACCTTCCGAGGTAAAGAATACATTGACCGGGTCGTCCGGAATCTCCTCCGGCTCCTCTTCCGGTTCTTCCATCGGATAAACCAGAATGCTGCGCCGCGGCTGACCGTATTTTTCTGCGATTGTGCGCAGTTCTTTCACGATGATGCTTTTAACGCGCGCGCGGTTGGCAAGGATTTCTTCAAGATCGGCAATATCCTGTTCCAACTGATCGATTTCGTCGGTGCGCTTCAGAATGTATTCCCGATTCAGGTGGCGCAGTTTGATTTCCGCCACAAATTCCGCCTGAATCTGATCAATTCCGAATCCGATCATCAGGTTGGGAACCACTTCGCTTTCTTCCTCGGTGGAACGGACAATTTGTACGGCCTTGTCAATATCAAGCAGAATTTTCTGCAGACCGAGCAGGAGATGCAGCTTTTCCTTTTTACGGGTCAGATCATAATGTGTACGGCGGCGAACGCATTCGATCCGAAACGCGGTCCATTCCTGTAAAATTTCCCGAATTCCCAGCACACGGGGCACACCCGCAATCAAAATGTTGAAGTTGCAGGCAAAGGAATCCTCCAGCGGCGTCATACGGAACAGGCGAAGCATCAGCTTGTCAGGGTCGGCGCCGCGTTTCAGGTCAATAGTGATCTTGAGCCCGGCCAGACCTGTTTCGTCACGAATGTCGGCGATTTCCTTGATTTTCCCTTGCTTTACCAGTTCAATGATTTTTTCAATAATTGCCTCGATTGTTGTGGTGGGTGGAATTTGCGTAATATCAATGCAGTTTGCGTCGGAATCGTAGGAATAACGCGCCCGCACGCGGACTCCGCCGCGGCCGGTGTTATAGATCTGATTCAGCGCATTTATATCGCAGATGATTTGACCGCCGCCCGGGAAATCCGGCGCAGGCAGAGTGGAAAGAATCTGGTGCTCCGGGTCCTTCATCAGCGCGATGGTTGTTTCACAGACCTCTGCAATGTTAAAAGGGCAGATGGAGCTTGCCATACCGACCGCAATACCGGTATTTGCATTTACCAGAACGGACGGAAAAGCGGTGGGCAGCAGAGCAGGTTCTTTTTGTGTATTATCGTAGTTATCAACAAAGTCTACGGTGTCTTTGTCAATGTCCCGGAAAAGCTCCTGACAGATATCGTCCAGCTTGGCTTCGGTATATCTGGACGCGGCCCACGCCATATCGCGGGAGTAGAATTTTCCGAAGTTTCCCTTTGAATCCACATAAGGATAAAGCAGCGCTTCATAACCGTGGCTCAGGCGAACCATGGTGTCGTAAATTGCGGCATCTCCGTGAGGGTTCAGCTTCATGGTTTCGCCGACGATATTGGCAGATTTGGTTCGGTGCGCGTTTGCGC
>JAHZES010000089.1 GCA_019421725.1 Clostridiales bacterium
TATCCGCCGCGCGGTGACGGGCGATTATGACGGAGTGACGCTGCGGCTGATTTCCGGAGATGCAGTCGGTTTTTTGCCGGTATTGGTGGAAAAGGGCTGACGCGCGGCAGAGAGTTTTTACCTGATAAAATATTGACAGTTTATTAAAGTTTTCTGCAATCGGCAACAGGGGTGGAAAACTGTAAAAAGATATGATATAATCAAAAAACACGTAAACAGCAGGAGGAACAAAAAATGAGCTTGAAAGAATGCAACAAGGTTGAAACCAATATCCACGAGCTTACCGTCGAGCTGGACGGCCAGACGTTTGAAAAAGCGGTGAATCAGGCGTATCTGCGTGAAAACAAAAAGATTGCCTTGCCCGGCTTCCGTAAGGGAAAGGCTCCGCGCGCCATGGTGGAGCGCATGTACGGCCCTGATGTCTTCTATGAAGAGGC
Source organism: Clostridiales bacterium (assembly GCA_019421725.1). Classification (GTDB taxonomy): domain Bacteria; phylum Bacillota; class Clostridia; order Oscillospirales; family Acutalibacteraceae; genus CAKXIK01. Next base: position 438 of record JAHZES010000089.1, read on the forward strand.
AATTCGCACCGTATATCCCGACGCGGTAGAGGGCGCCATTACCGAGTCCGGCCTGGACGTTGTTGATGTGGACAGCTCCACGCTCGAGCTTGTCAGCGCCGGCAAGGACGGTCTGGTCTTCAAGGTGAAAGCAACCGTGAAGCCGGAGGTTTCCGTTTCTGAATATAAGGGTCTTGCCGCAACGAAAAAATCTACCGCTGTTTCCGACGAAGAGGTAGAGCAGGAACTTAAACGCGCACAGCAGCGCAATGCCCGTATGGTCGCCGTGGAAGACCGCGCAGCGGAAAAGGACGATATTGCCGTTATCGATTTTGAAGGCTTTGTGGACGGCACTGCGTTCGAGGGCGGCAAGGGCGAAAATTACAGCCTGACGCTTGGCTCCGGCCAGTTTATTCCGGGCTTTGAGGATCAGGTTATCGGCCATAAGGCAGAGGACGAATTTGACGTCAACGTCACCTTCCCCGAGGATTATCAGGCGAAGGAGCTTGCCGGCAAGGAAGCTGTTTTTAAGGTGAAGCTGCACGAAATCAAAAAGAATGAGCTGCCGGAGCTGGATGACGATTTTGCCAAGGATGTCAGCGAGTTTGACACGCTGGAGGCTTATAAGGCACACCTGAAGGAGGATATTGAACATCGTAAGAGCCACATGGCTGAGGACGATGTGAAGAATCAGCTGATCGATAAGCTGATCGAAAACCTTTCCGCCGAAATTCCGCAGGTCATGTTTGACCACCGCGTGGACGATTGCCTGCGCGATTTTGAATATCGCCTTTCCGGGCAGGGACTGAATGTGCAGTCCTATATGCAGTACACCGGTCTTGACCTTGACGGTCTGCGCAAGCAATTTGTTCCGCAGGCGGAACGTCAGGTGAAGCTGCGTCTGGCTCTGGAAAAAATTGCGGAGCTGGAGCAGATCAAGCCCACCGAGGAAGAGCTGAACGCCGAGTATGAAAAAATGGCGAAGGCTTATAATCTGGATGTGGAAAAGATCAAGCCGATGGTTCCCGAAAAGGATCTTGCCGCAGATATCGCAGTGGAAAAGGCAATGAAAATTGTCGAGGAAGCAGCAAACGTGACCGAGGAATCCGCAGAGGAAACCAAAGCGGAGTAATTCGTCAAAATCCCGGGCGGTATGCTGAATAAATTTGCCGCAAGGCGTCTATATTTCAACAGGGATCCTGCCTGCCGCGTTGTGACGGGCAGGATTTTCCGACGAAAAACTGTATTTGCAAACTGGAGGTTGAGCTGCAATGAGTCTGGTACCAATGGTTGTGGAACAAACCAATCGCGGAGAGCGTTCGTATGATATTTTTTCCCGCTTGCTGAACGATCGCATTATCATGCTTTCGGAAGAGGTAAACGATACTTCGGCAAGCCTTGTGGTTGCCCAGCTGCTCTATCTGGAGGGCCAGGATCCGACCAAGGATATCAGTCTTTATATCAACAGCCCCGGCGGATCGGTAACTGCGGGAATGGCGATTTACGACACAATGCAGTATGTAAAGTGCGACGTATCCACCATCTGTATCGGTATGGCTGCCAGCATGGGCGCGTTTCTGCTTTCCTGCGGGGCGAAAGGAAAGCGTTTTGCACTGCCCAACAGCGAGATCATGATTCACCAGCCGATGGGCGGTGCACAGGGACAGGCGAGCGATGTGAAGATCCACGCAGAGCATATTCTTCGGATCCGCGAAAAGCTCAACGGAATTCTGGCCGAGAATACCGGGCGTCCGTTGGAGGAAATTGCCCGTGACACCGAACGCGACAACTTTATGACCGCGGAACAGGCTGCGGCATACGGTCTGGTTGACAAGGTTATTTACAAACGCTGATTGGAACTATTTGAAATTTAGTGAAATTGGGTGATGGAATGTCCCGTAACGAGGAAACGAACGACCGCACTGTCCGCTGTTCGTTCTGCAACAAAACACAGGATCAGGTTCGCAAAATGATCGCGGGCCGCGGTGTTTATATTTGTGACGAGTGCGTTGCGTTATGTGAGGCGATTCTGGAAGATGAATATGGAATTTCAGCCGCCCACAACAGTAAGCCTAATATGGTGGAAACGGGCAATTCCCTGCCCAAGCCGCAGGAGATCAAGGCGAAGCTCGATGAGTATGTTATCGGGCAGGACGATGCCAAAAAGGCGCTCTCCGTCGCGGTTTACAACCATTACAAGCGCATTTATTCCGCCGACGATGGCGGTGTGGAGCTGCAGAAGAGCAATGTGCTGCTGCTGGGCCCCACCGGTGTGGGGAAAACGTATCTGGCTCAGACGCTTGCCAAAATTCTGGATGTTCCGTTTGCAGTTGCGGACGCCACCACGCTGACGGAGGCCGGTTATGTCGGTGAGGACGTGGAAAACATTCTGCTGCGCCTGATCCAGGCGGCGGATTACAATGTGGAGCGTGCCGAGCGCGGCATTATTTATGTGGACGAAATCGATAAAATTTCGCGCAAGTCGGAAAATGTGTCGATCACCCGGGATGTCAGCGGAGAAGGCGTTCAGCAGGCGCTGCTGAAAATTCTGGAAGGAACGGTCTCCAATGTTCCGCCTACCGGCGGCCGTAAGCATCCGCAGCAGGAATTTATTCAAATCGACACCACCAATATTCTGTTTATCTGCGGCGGCGCATTTGACGGACTGGAAAAAGTGGTGGAAAAACGTACGAATCATTCTACGCTTGGTTTCGGCGGAGAGGTGCACAGCAAAAAGGAGCTGGACGCCACCGACTGGATGAAGGAAGTCACTCCGCACGATCTGGTCAAGTTTGGGCTGATTCCGGAGCTGGTTGGCCGTTTGCCGGTGATCACGGCGCTGAGCGGTCTGGATGAAAAGGCGCTCGTGCGCATTCTTCAGGAACCGAAAAATGCAGTGCTGAAGCAGTATGTTAAGCTTTTTGAGCTCGATCATGTAGAGCTGGTGTTTGAGCCGGAGGCCTTGGCGGCAGTTGCCCGCAAGGCGCAGGAACGCCATACCGGCGCCCGCGGCCTGCGATCTATTATGGAAGAGACGTTGACGGATCTGATGTATCGGGTGCCGTCGGATCCGACAATTGTGAAGATCACCATTACCGGTGACTGTGTCAGCAAGGGGAGCAAGCCGAAGCTGGAGCGAGACCCGGAGCGCAAGGCTGTCAACCTGAAGCTGGACGCTCCGAAAAAGCGTGTCCGCAAGGAATCGGCATCTTAAATCGAAAAGAATCAGGCGGGTGATTCTTACGGCACTTTTGTGCTGCGGGAATCGCTCGCTTTGTGTAACGAAGTCTTTATGCTCCGCGGCAACGCGCCGCGCGGAGACCGGCAACAGAAAGGGTTGAAACACATGAGCATCCGCACAGAAAAGACAATTAAAAGCCTGCCGATGGTTCCGTTACGGGGGGCTGTGGCTTTTCCGGGGAATATTTTTCATTTTGAGGCGGGAAGAAAAAAGACTATTATTGCGCTGAATCAGGCGATGGAAAGCGGACAAACGGTGTTTCTGCTGGCTCAAAAGGACGAGAGTGCCGAGGAACCCCTGCTGCCGGGAGATTTTTACCGCACGGGTGTGGTGGCCCGTGTGCTGCAGCTGATTCGTGTGAGTAAGGATTCCATTCGTGTGATTACCGAATGTCTTTACCGCGCAAAAATTGTAGAGATCGAACAGCAGGATCCGTATTTTCTGGTTCAGGTGATGCAGCGCCCGGTGCGCCGTTCTACCGATGAACTGCAGAATCAGGCGTTGATCCGCATGGCACTGGAGCGCTTTTCAAAATACAGTGAGGATACCGGCGTTGCCGAAAACGATGCATTTCAGCAGATCCGTACGTCAAAAGACCCCAGCGCGGTCGCCGATTATATTGCCGGCAATGTGACGATGGAACCGCAGCAGGCGCAGCAGCTTCTGGAGCAGACGGCAGCTTCCGCACGGTTGGAGAATCTGATCGCATTTTTGGACGGAGAACTGGAGCTGCTGCGCACCGAAGCCGAAATTGAAGACAAGGTGAAGCAGAATATTGACCGCAATCAACGTGAATACTATCTGCGCGAACAAATGCATGTCATCGCCGATGAATTGGGAGAGGAAGATTCGCCGCTGGAGGAATCCGACGCATACCGCGAGGCGATCAATGCATTGGAAATGCCGCAGGAATCCAAGGATAAGCTGCTCCGGGAATGCGCGAAGCTTGCAAAGATGCCGTTCGGTTCCCATGAAGCTACCGTGGTGCGCGGCTATCTGGATACCTGTATCGAACTGCCCTGGGGGAAGGAAACGGTGGATCGCATTGACCTTGCGCAGGCACAGAAAATTCTTGACCGAGACCATTACGGTCTGAAAAAGGTAAAGGAACGCATTCTGGAGCTTTTGGCCGTCCGCAAGCTGTACCCGAATGTAAAAGGACAGATCCTTTGCCTGGTCGGGCCGCCCGGCGTTGGAAAAACGTCGATCGCCCGTTCGATCGCAAAGGCGATGAACCGTAAATACGTGCGCGTGTCGCTTGGCGGCGTTCATGACGAGGCAGAGATTCGGGGTCACCGCCGCACCTATATCGGCGCGATGCCCGGGCGCATTATTACGGCGCTGCGGCAGGCCGACTCGGCAAATCCTTTGATGCTGCTCGATGAAATTGACAAGCCTTCCGACAGTTATCAGGGTGATCCGGCATCGGCGCTGCTTGAAGTGCTCGACGCGGAACAGAATTTCTCTTTTCAGGATCATTTTATCGATCTGCCGTTTGACCTGAGCCAGGTGCTGTTCGTGACAACGGCGAACGATGAGTCGGCAATTCCGCAGCCTTTGCTCGACCGCATGGAGCTGATACATATTGCCAGCTATACACACGATGAAAAGTTTCATATCGCAAAGGAACATCTTTACCCGGATGAGCTTGCAAAAAACGGGTTGGATAAACGGCGCATGAAGCTGACAGATGACGCCATTCATGCATTGATTGACGGCTACACGCGGGAAGCGGGCGTTCGCGGGCTGGATCGTGTTCTGGCCTCGCTTTGCCGCAAAGCGGCGCGAAAAATTGTGGGAGACGGCGAAAAGAGCGTTAAGATCGATGCAGGTGCGCTGGAGAAATTGCTTGGCCCGGCAAAGTATAAGGACGATGACCTGTCCCGCAAGGATGAAGTCGGCGTTGCAAACGGTCTTGCCTGGACGGCGGTCGGAGGCGAGGTAATGCCGGTCGAAATGACATTGATGGAGGGTACGGGCAAGCTGGAGCTGACCGGCTCTCTCGGTGATGTTATGAAGGAATCCGCACGCATTGCCATCAGTTGTGTCCGCACCTACGCAAGGTCTTTCGGCATTGATCCGGATTTTTATAAAAAATATGATTTGCATATCCATGTGCCGGAAGGCGCCGTGCCCAAGGACGGCCCTTCTGCCGGAATTACACTGACAACGGCGCTTGTCTCGGCGCTGCGTAACATTCCGGTGCGTGCGGATGTGGCGATGACCGGTGAGGTCACTCTGCGCGGGCGGGTGCTGCCCATCGGCGGTCTGCGGGAAAAGGCGATGGGAGCTTACCGCAAGGGGATCCGCACGGTCATTATCCCGAAAGCAAATGAACCGGATCTGGCGGAAATAGACGATGTCGTCAGAGAGAATATACGGTTTATTCCTGCAGAGCAGGTGCAGACAGTGTTTGCGGCGGCTCTGTGCGTGCCGCTGACAGAAGAAAGGGCGAAAAGCAAGCCGGTAAAGGAAGGAATGAACGTCCAGTATTCCGGATTCGTTGTTTCGCCGGAATGCCCGGTACATGCCGAATAAGGAGGAATTGCCGTGAAACTGGAATCCGCTGCGTTTGAAGCTGCCGCGGGGACCGCGGCTCAGCTGCTGGCGTGTGACTTGCCTGAAATTGCGTTTTCGGGTAAGTCGAATGTCGGAAAATCATCTTTGATCAACCGTCTGCTGAATCGCAAGGCGTTGGCGCGAACCAGCGCCACACCGGGTAAAACGATCACTGTTAATTTTTATAAGCTTGATACGGTGCGCTTTGTGGATTTACCCGGTTATGGATATGCAAGGGTTGCCAAAACGGAAAAGCTTCGCTGGTCCGAGCTGGTGGAAGGGTATTTTAACGCCGGACGTGATCTGCGATTGGTAGTGCAGCTTGTCGATATGCGCCACCCACCCTCAAGGGAAGACCTTCAGATGATTTCCTATCTGACGCAAATGAAAATACCGTTTTTGCTGGTACTGACCAAGGCGGATAAGCTGAATAAAACACAGCGCGCGGAACGACTGGAAAAGGTAGAGCAGGAGCTTGCCGGGCTGGAGCACCCGGCGCCGATCCCCTTTTCCTCGCAGAACGGCGAAGGCGCGGCGGAGATTCTTGCGGCAATTCGGACGGTTTTAGACGAGTGACTGGGAATTTTTGAAATTTTCAAGAATATCCTCTTTACTTTTAAACTTTTGTGTGCTAAAATTTTATTGTACTGAAGACCAGAACACTTATTCCGTCAAAGGAATAGGAAACGGAGGACGCGATGAATACAAAATTGAAGGATACCGGTGTGGAGTTCTTGTTTGAAGCGATCCTTGCGCTGGAAACAAAGGAAGAGTGCTACAATTTTTTTGAGGATCTCTGCACGGTACCGGAGTTGAAGGCGATGTCCCAGCGGCTTGCGGTGGCAAAGATGCTCAGCGAAAAGAAGGTTTACAGTGAGATCGTCAGTGAGACCGGAGCAAGCACGGCGACGATCAGCAGAGTAAACCGTTCGCTGAATTACGGCTGTGACGGCTATGAACTTGTTTTTAACCGTCTGCAGGAAGAAAAGGACAAATGAGCGGCGGTTACCAGAGCTTTGCACAGTATTATGATGGGCTGACGATGAATGTGGGTTATGAGCAGCAGGCGGAATGCTTTTGGAGCATTTTGCGGAGGTACGGCGTAAAACCGGGCCTGCTGCTGGATCTGGCCTGCGGAACCGGCAGCCTTTCTGTGTTGTTGGCAAAGAGAGGCGCAGAGGTGATCGGTGTGGATGCCTCGGGGGAAATGCTCTGTAAAGCGCAGCAAAAGGCGGCGGAAGAAAATGTTTCTGTGCTGTTCCTTCGGCAGAAAATGCAGCAAATTGACCTGTACGGTACCGTAGACGCGACTGTTTGTACGCTCGATAGTATCAATCATCTGCTGCGCGTGAAGGATGTAAAGGAAACCTTTCGCCGTGTTTCCCTGTTCTTAAACCCGGGAGGGGTTTTTCTGTTTGATGTGAACACGGTGCACAAGCATCGGAAAACGTTGGCGAACAATACCTTTGTGTATGAAACGCCGGAGGTATTTTGCACGTGGCAGAACGAATTTTTTCCGGAAAACGATATTGTACGCATTACTCTGGATTTTTTTGAACGGGAAAAGGGGATTTATCGCCGCCGTCATGAGGCTTTTGAGGAACGTGCTTACGAAACGGAGCAACTGAAGGGCTGGCTGAAAGAGGCCGGCTTGGAGCCGGTTGGGTGTTTCAGCGGTTTTTCTCAGGAACCGGCGGTCAGAACGGACGACCGCATTTTGATCGCTGCACGCAAACCGGAACAGGCGGACACAATAAAAGATAGCGAGTGACACATCTGAGCAGGGAAGGAAGAAAGTTTTATTATGGCGAAACAAAAGGATCATATCATACGCTGCATCACAACGGACGGCACGCTGATCGCGATGGCTGCGGATACCACAAATACGGTTTATACGGCGCAGCAAATTCATGAATGCTCGGCGGTAGCAGCCGCGGCGCTGGGACGGATGCTGACTGCTTCTGTAA
>JAHZES010000009.1:0-5386 GCA_019421725.1 Clostridiales bacterium
CGCGGGTCGATCCCGACGATGATCCCCTGCACCATTTCACGAAGCTCGGTCACTCTCTCGTTATCGGTCTCCACCGGATCCATATGAATGACCGTATGAACATTCAAGTCACATTCCAGATCCCGTTCGATCGTATCGATCAAATCGTGGCTTTTCAGAATATCCTCTCGTGCAGAAACCTCCGCGTGCAGCGAGGCGAGCCACCGATTGGGGCCATAGTTGTGGACGAGCATGTCATGCACGCCGATAATCCCGTCATAGGAAAGCACCTTTTCACGAATGGCGCGCACAAGCTCGGCGTCCGGCGCCTGCCCCAACAGCGGGCCGAGAGTATCCTTTAAGGTTTTGATGCCGGCAATAAAAACAAACACCGCCACCACTGCGCCCATATAACCGTCCACATTGAGGTGAAACAGTTGAAAAACGATCACAGAGAGCAGAACTCCTCCGGTCGCTGCAACGTCCGAAATGCTGTCGGTCATCGCGGCCATCAGCGACGTGGAGCCGATCTGCTTGCCAACTGCGCGATAAAAAAGCCCCATCAGCAGTTTAATCGTCATGGACAGCACCAAAACAATAATGGCAGCCGCTCCACTCTGCATTTCCTCCGGAGCAAATATTTTTGACACAGAACCGGTAAACAGCTCGAAACCTACCATCAGGATAACAAACGCGATTACAACGCCCGAAATATACTCGATCCGTCCGTGCCCGAACGGGTGTTCCTTATCGGCAGGCTTACCCGACATTTTAAAGCCGACGACCGTTACCACAGAGGAGCCTGCGTCCGAAAGGTTGTTAAACGCATCCGCCGTAATGGCGATGGATTTTGCAAGTGTGCCCACAATAAGCTTTGCCGCAAAGAGCAGCAGATTGCAGCAGATTCCAACTACGCCGGCAACCGCACCGCAGCGCTCCCGCACACGGAAGCTTTCTGGGTGATCCGCTCCGGGAATCAGTCGACACAGCCAATTCTTGTTCATTCAGAGATCTTTCCTTTCGCAGAACCGTCGGCAAACGCCTGCTGCTCTGCAATTATCAGTATATCATATTCCGCAGAACGTGTAAAATGAGAATTCTTTCAAAAATCAATTTTTTACCGGAATACTGCGGCACGCAATGGCTGGTTCCGACAAAAACTGCCCCACCAAACGGCAGGGCAGTCAACACGACAGACGGCAACAGGATCAGAACGTCAGCTTCTGCTCCAGCCAGGCTGCCAAATCTTCAATCTTTACCCGCTCCTGCGCCATGGTGTCACGGTCGCGGATCGTAACGCAGCCATCGGCTTCGCTCTCGAAATCATAGGTCAGGCAGAACGGCGTACCGATCTCATCCTGACGGCGGTAGCGCTTTCCGATAGAGCCGGCATCGTCGTAATCAACCATAAAATGCTTTTTGAGCTGCTCGTAAACCTTGCGCGCGCCTTCACCCAGCTTTTTGGAAAGCGGAAGGACCGCAGCCTTGAACGGCGCCAGCGCCGGGTGCAGATGCATGACGACACGGACATCCTCCTTACCGTCGGCACCGACGTTCTCTTCGTCATAAGCATCGCAGAGAAACGCAAGCACAACGCGGTCGCATCCGAGCGACGGCTCGATGACATACGGAATGTAGCGCTCGTTTGTTTCGGGGTCAAAATACTCCAGCGATTTTCCGGAAGCCTCCTGATGACGGCCAAGGTCATAATTGGTGCGGTCGGCAATGCCCCACAGCTCGCCCCAGTCGGTGAAAGGAAATGCAAATTCAATGTCGGTAGTTGCACGGCTGTAAAACGCCAGCTCCGCCGGCTCATGGTCGCGCAGGCGCAGATGCTCCTTCTGAATACCAAGAGAATAGAGCCAATTGGCGCAGAAATCCTTCCAGAAGGCGAACCATTCCAGATCGGTACCCGGCTTGCAGAAAAATTCACATTCCATCTGCTCAAATTCACGCGTACGGAACGTAAAGTTGCCGGGAGTAATTTCATTGCGGAACGCCTTGCCCACCTGGCAGACGCCGAACGGCAGCTTTTTGCGGGTAGTGCGCTGAATATTTGCAAAATTCACAAAGATGCCCTGCGCTGTTTCCGGCCGCAGGTAGCAAACAGAAGAGGAATCCTCGGTTACGCCGATAGAAGTTTTAAACATCAGGTTAAACTTACGGATCGGGGTAAAATCATGCTTGCCGCAGACCGGGCAGACCACCTCGCTGTGCTCCGCAATGTATTTGTCCATTTGGTCAAAATCCATGCCCTCCACATCGGCCTCGGCGCCGCCGGGCGCCGCTTCGATCAGCTTATCGGCACGGTTGCGGGAATGGCAGGCACGGCAGTCCACAAGCGGATCACTGAAATTGCCGACATGCCCGGTGGTGACCCAGGTCTGCGGATTCATCAGGATCGCGGCATCAAGCCCGACGTTGTACGGGCTTTCCTGCACAAACTTCTGCCACCATGCGCGCTTGACGTTATTTTTCAGCTCCACGCCAAGCGGGCCGTAATCCCACGTATTGGAAAGTCCTCCGTAAATATCGGAACCTGCATACACAAAGCCCCGGTTTTTACAAAGAGCAACGATTTTGTCCATGGTTTTTTCTTCTTTTTTCACGGGATAACCCATCCTTTCAATTCCCCGTGCGGTCATCGACCGGCATGCCGCGTTTTTTCCGCACCGGGTTTATCTGTATCAGTTTAATCCATGCCGGATATGATGTCAAGGCTAACTGCGTTTTTTGCAGAATTTCGCTCCCGATCGGCTGTACCTGCTCTTTTATGCCGGTTTTACGGCACTGCGAATGGTTCCTCCGCCGACCACGAGGTCGCCCTGATACAACACGACTGCCTGCCCCGGCGTAACGGAGCGCTGCGGTTCGGCGAATTCGATGCGCACCGCACCGTCTTCAGCCGGAAACACCCTTGCATCGGCCGGCCGCGCCTGATACCGCACCTTGACCTGCGCGTCAAACGGCTCGCAGGGGGTGTCAAACGCTATCCAGTTGAATTGCACCGCAATCAGCGCCGGCGCATATTGCTCGCCCTCCTCTCCAAGGGTGACCGTATTTTTCTGCGGATCGATCGCGGTAACGAACATCGGCTTGCCGAACGCAAAGCCAAGCCCCTTGCGCTGGCCGATGGTGTAATGCGTCACACCGCGGTGCCTGCCCAGCAGATTGCCCTGTGCGTCAATAAAATCACCCGGAACAGACGGTTTGCCGGTATATCTTTCAATAAAACCGGCATAATCGTTGTCCTGCACAAAACAAATCTCCTGGCTGTCCGCCTTGTACGCCACCGGAAGCTGATGCTCTTCGGCCAACGCACGGACGGACGGCTTTTCCATATTACCTAACGGAAACAGCGTATGCGCCAGCTGATCCTGTGTGAGCGAATAGAGCACATAGCTCTGATCCTTTGCCGCGGGCGACCGGTACAGCAGCCACCGTCCGCCCGGTTCACGGGCAATCCGGGCATAGTGACCGGTAGCAACATAATCCATTCCCATAGCGAGCGCCTTTTTCAGCATCGCTTCAAATTTGATCCTGCGGTTGCATTCAATGCAGGGGTTCGGCGTCCGGCCCCGCCGGTACTCTTCTGCAAAAGAATCGATCACATTGCGCGTAAACTCATCGGTAAAGTTCATCACATAATGCGGGATCCCCAACCTCCGGCACACGCGCCGCGCATCTTCCACGTCGTCCAGCGAGCAGCATCCGCCCGCGGCGCATTCCTGCATCCACTCGTCCGGCCGCAGCTTCATGGTAACGCCGATCACCTCATAACCCTGCTGCTGCAGCAGCAGGGCCGCAACGGAGCTGTCCACTCCGCCACTCATGCCCACCATTACTTTTTCAGACATTCTGATCGTTCAACCTTTCAGACAAACGACGTTATCCTTCCACAGACCACTTGACACCCTGCGGAGTATCCGTCAGCACAATTTTCTTTTCTTTCAGTTCGTCGCGGATCCGGTCTGCCTCCGCCCAGTTCTTCGCTTTTTTTGCCTCGGCTCTGGCGGCGATCATCTTCATCACATAAGCTTCCAGCTCACTGTCAGCCGCCGGCGCTGCGGCCGCCTTTTCACGCAGAGCCTTTACGCCTTCCTCCAGACCAAGGGAAAGCACCCGGTCAAAGTCCATAATAACCGCGTATTTTGTTGCGTCGTTCGCTTCGGCCTTCAGTACATCATACAGCGCCGTAACGGCCAACGAGGTATTCAGATCGTTGTCAAGGGCCTCGGTAAATCCTTTTTTCAATTTGGCCGCATCTTCCTCGTCCACGGCAGATTCCCCATCTTTCAGGGCTGCAATGCGGGCAAGAAGCTTTTGGTATGCCTGAGCGGCATTGTCGAGCGCCTCATAGGTAAACATGAGCGATTTGCGGTAGTGCGACTGCAGGCAGAAAAAGCGGTAGACCAGCGGGTTGTAGCCTTTTGACTCCAAAAGCGAGACCGTTAGAAATTCACCGGTGGATTTGCTCATTTTACCGTTGTCGGTGTTCAGATGGTGCACATGAAACCAGAAATTGCACCACTTGTGGCCAAGAAATGCCTCCGACTGCGCAATTTCATTAGTATGGTGCGGAAATGCATTATCGATCCCGCCGCAGTGGATATCGAGCCGCTCGCCAAGGTGCTTAATACTGATGCATGAGCATTCAATATGCCATCCCGGATAACCGACGCCCCACGGAGAGTCCCATTTCAGTTCCTGGTCTTCAAACTTCGACTTGGTAAACCACAGCACAAAGTCGCATTTATTGCGCTTGTTTTTATCCTCTTCCACGCCGTCGCGCACGCCGACCGCCAGATCCTCCTGCTTATTAAAAACGTAATATTCCTTTAATTTTGAGGTATCAAAATAAATGTTGCCGCCGGCTTCATAAGCATAACCTTTTTTCAACAGGACCTCGATCATATTGATAAAGTCGCTGATGCAGTTTGTTGCCGGTTCAACCACATCCGGTGTTTTGATGTTCAGCTTTGCACAGTCTGCAAAAAACGCATCCGTATAAAACTTTGCGATCTCCATAACGGTTTTGTGCTCGCGGCGCGCTCCCTTGAGCATTTTGTCCTCTCCGGTATCGGCGTCGCTGGTCAAATGGCCAACGTCGGTAATATTCATAACGCGCGTCACGTCATAACCGGCGTAGCGCAGATATTTTTCCAGAACATCCTCCATAATATAGCTGCGCAGATTGCCAATATGCGCATAATGATAAACCGTTGGACCGCAGGTATACATTTTGATTTTTCCGGGCTCGTTCGGAACCAACTCGTCTTTTGTTCTGGTTGCGCTGTTATAGAGTTTCATTCTTTTATTTCTTCCTTTCCTTCTGTTTTTTCCTGATTTATTATTTGTTCCTTTAGCTTATCCAGTTCGCCCTTGAGCATAAACAGTTCATAGTTCA
>JAHZES010000009.1:5420-8133 GCA_019421725.1 Clostridiales bacterium
GCGAAACGGGATCCGCCACATGAATCTGATCCAGGCTGCCGACCCGTGCGCCGTTGACACGAACAATGCGCGCGGGAACCCCGACCGCCGTTGAGTTTGGCGGAACTTCGCTGAGCACTACGGCGCCGGCTGCAACGCGGGCGTTATCCCCTACCTTGAACGGGCCGAGCACTTTGGCGCCGGAGCCTACCATAACGTTATTGCCGAGCGTCGGGTGGCGCTTCCCTTCGTCCTTTCCTGTTCCGCCGAGCGTAACATTCTGGTAAATTGTGCAGTTGTCCCCGATTTCGGTCGTTTCTCCAATAACAACCCCCATACCGTGATCAATAAACAATCCTTTACCGATGGTTGCACCCGGATGAATTTCGATTCCGGTTTTATGCCGGCATCGTTGAGAGATCCATCTTGCAATAAATTTCATATTGTGCCGGTAAAACCAGTTTGCCCTTCGGTGCGAACGCACCGCCCGAAAGCCGGAATACAAAAAGTAGACCTCCAACCGGGAACGCGCGGCCGGGTCGCGTTCCATAATGGACTCCAGCTCCTCTTTCAGCTTTGCAAACACAGAATTCCTCCCTTCAGCGGGCAAAACCAAAAACGCCGCCTTCGTCCCCCACAGGGGACGGAGGCGGCGTTCCGCGGTTCCACTCCGATTTCTAACTTAACAGACGATAACGGCGCCCTGCCGTGCCGGGATACCGAAACGTGCAAAGCGCCAACGCTCTGCAGAATTTTCCCCCTGCCTGCTCCCGGGCGCACATTCCCTGCTCCGCGCACAAAACCGGCTTTCAGCCAACGACCGGTTCTCTCTGCCGCCGCAAAACAGGTACTTTTCCCGTTCAATGCATTCTCTCATAACATTTCTATCATATTGCAAAACACAATATTTTGCAACTGTTATTTTGAAGGATCCACAAATTTTTTATTATCCCGCAAATAAAGCACACCCGAAATGACCGTCAGAATAACGCTGATCCAAATCACCGCACTCTGCACAGCCGCCGCGGGAAAACGCGCCGGAAGCCACTCCAGCTGCAGAAGCTCCTGAATGAGCAGCACGATTCCAACAGCCGCCATCTGGCTGACGGTTTTGGCCTTGCCCCAAAGGTTAGCGGCCACCACCTTGCCGCTGCCGGCCGCTACCAGCCGCATGGAGGTAACGGCAAATTCCCGGGCAAGAATCAAAATGACGACCCAGGCGCTGCAGTAGCCAAGCTGAACAAAAGCGACATAAGCAGCGCAAACCAGCAATTTATCCGCAATCGGATCCATAAACTTTCCAAAGTCAGTCACCAGATTGCGTTTGCGGGCAATTTTCCCGTCAAACAAATCTGTCAGCGCCGCAATTCCAAACACAATGCCGGAAATTAGAAAGCGGTGAGGACAACCCTCCCACAGCAGGATTGCGACAAAAACAGGCACCAAAACCATGCGCAGCACGGTAAGCTTATTTGGGGTGTTCATGCCAAAAACCAGATCCTTTCCATCACGTTACGATTCGCGGGAAATCATTTCGCCAAGAAGATCACAGTCCAGGTGATCCGTAACGCGAACCGTAACAAACTCGCCTGCGTTCAGCGAACGTGTTTTTGCTGTAAAAAATACGGTAGAATCTACCTCCGGTGCATCCGCGGCCGAGCGGCCGAAAAAGCTGCCCGCATAACGGTCGTATCCTTCCACCATTACGGAAATTTCGCGGCCTTCCGACTGAATGCAGGTCTCTTCCATAATGCGCGCCTGCAGCTCCATGATGTTTTCCTGCCGTTTGATGCGGATATCCTCCGGCACCTGATCGGGATATTCTGCCGCAGGAGTACCCTCCTCTGCGGAATAAGCAAAACAGCCCAACCGGTCAAAACGGATCTCCTTTACAAACTCCGCCAGCTCTGTGAAGTCCTCCTCGCTTTCGCCCGGAAAACCGGTCATCACAGTCGTGCGCAGCGTCACACCGGGAACCTTCTCCCGAATTTTTTTCAGCATCGCCGTCAGCTCTTCCCGGCTGCCACGGCGATTCATCCGCCGCAATACGGATCTGCTGCAGTGCTGCAGCGGCAGATCGATGTATTTAACCATTTTTTCTTCGTTTGCAATGACATCAAGCAGTTCGTCGGTGATCCGTTCCGGGTAGCAGTACAATACACGGATCCAGCGAAGGCCGTCGACTCTGCAAAGCCGGCGCAGAAGCTCCGGCAACTTTTTTTCACCGTAAATATCTTCGCCGTAACGCGTTGTATCCTGAGCAATAACGATCAGCTCGCGCACGCCGTTTTTAGCAAGGTGTTCCGCCTCGGCCGTGATTTCCTCCATCGGACGGCTGCGGAAACGCCCACGAATCATCGGGATGGCACAGTAAGTACAGCAATTGTCACAGCCCTCGGCGATCTTCAGGTAAGAAGTATAATACGGCGTGGTCTGAACACGCTCCCCGCAAAGCGGCAGCAGATTTTTTTCCGGAAACGAAAGCAGGCGCTTACCCGCCAGAACATTGTTCACCGCCTGAACAATATCTTTGTTCGCGCCGATACCCAAAACGGCATCCACCTCTGGCAGCTCCTTTTCCACTTCTTCACGGTACCGTTCCGCAAGGCATCCTGTCACGATGATCGCTTTAATACGTTTTTCCTGCTTCAGCTGCACCAGTTCCAGAATCTCTTCAATGGCCTCTTTTTTGGCGTCCTCAATAAAACCGCAGGTGTTTACAATGGCAACATCC
>JAHZES010000009.1:8143-8658 GCA_019421725.1 Clostridiales bacterium
ATCCGCCATCCCTGCTTCAGCCACCAGGGTATATCCTGCGTTTTTCAGCATTCCCATCATAATTTCAGCGTCAACACGGTTTTTTGAGCACCCGAGGCTGACCATTCCAACTTTCATTCCCATTGATTCGGCAATTCCTTTCCTGACATGTTTATTCGTCCGTTTTTTCCGTCAGCTCATACAGAACCGGGCGGATCTCGTCCCACCGGTATCCCATTCGCTGCAGAGCAGCTACTGCACGGCGCCGGCCCTTTTCATCATCAAGACATCTGCTGTATTTGCCCGTTAACAGCCCGCGCACGGCTTCTTCCGGCTCCGGCGCATACTCCGCGCCAACCTTTGCGGCAATTTGCCGGGCCAATTCCCTCTCCACACCGCGGCGAACCAGCTCTGCCGCCACCCGTGAAGCGGAAAATTTTCTGAACCGGAAAAGATCAGACGCGCAGCGCCGCGCATAGTCGGCATCATCGATCAGCCCAAGCTCCTCGGCACGGGCCGCAGCCGCCTCGGAAGCC
>JAHZES010000009.1:8708-10207 GCA_019421725.1 Clostridiales bacterium
TGCGGAGCTTGTCGAGCAGGCCGCGGCGCGTCATCGCCCGACGGGAAAGCAGCCAGAGCGCGTAGGAACGCGCTCTGGTTTTGTCGGACTCCGCGCAGTAATAGCTCCAGTCGCTGTCCGTCAGCTCCTGCCCCATTTTTACATGCAGCCGCTCCAGCGTTTCCAAATCCAGTAAACCAGCGGATTCCCCGTCAATATAGACCTCGCAAAGCGAGCGGCGGCGCGGTTCAATGGCAGTGATCAGCATCAGTCATCCACCGCGATATCGATATTGGTTTTTGCGGCGGCCGATTTTGAGCGGGCAGCCGGTTTCGCCGGCTTGGCAAATTCCTCATCAATACTTTCCGCCGGTTCCTCTTCGGCAGGAGAAGCGCTTTTAGCCGCACTTTTTTTCACCGCCGGCTTTTCGCTGTTCTCCTTTTGAATCGCTGCCAGAACCTTCTTTTCCACTTCGGCGGCAATATCCTCATGCGTCTTAAGAAATTCCCGGGCGTTGTCGCGCCCCTGGCCAAGCCTGGTCTCCCCGTAAGAGAACCACGCGCCGCCTTTATTTACAATGTTATAATTTACCGCAAGGTCAAGCAGTTCGCCCATTCGGCTGATCCCGCTGCCGTAAAGAATATCGAATTCCGCAATGCGGTACGGCGGCGCGACTTTGTTTTTGATCACCTTGGCGCGTGTACGCGAACCGATCATTTCGGTGCCGTTTTTCAGCGTTTCCGTGCGGCGGATGTCAATCCGCACGGAAGCGTAATACTTCAGCGCATTGCCGCCGGTGGTAACCTCCGGATTGCCATAAACCACGCCGACCTTCAACCGCAGCTGGTTGATAAAAATAACAACGCAGTTTGATTTTGAGATTGCACCGGCCAATTTACGCATTGCCTGAGACATCAGCCGCGCCTGCAGCCCGACGTGCGAATCGCCCATATCGCCTTCTATTTCGGCACGGGGAACCAGTGCTGCCACCGAATCGACCACGATAACGTCGAGCGCGCTGGAATTCACAAGCGCTTCGGTGATCTCCAGCGCCTGCTCGCCGGTATCCGGCTGAGAGACCAGCAGCGAATCCACATCCACGCCAAGCGCACGGGCATAAATTGGGTCAAGCGCGTGTTCAACATCGATAAAGGCTGCCTGACCGCCGTTTTTCTGCCCTTCGGCAATGCAGTGCAGTGCCAGCGTCGTTTTACCGGAGGATTCCGGCCCAAAGATCTCAACAATACGGCCGCGCGGCAGCCCGCCGATCCCGAGCGCAATATCAAGCGAAAGCGAGCCGGTCGGAATTGCCGCCACCTCCATCGTGCGGTTATCGCCAAGCTTCATGACCGCATCCTTGCCGAATTTCTTCTCTATTGCTGCCAGCGCGTTCGCAAGCGCCTTTTGTTTGCTGTCTTCTGCCATCGTCATTCATCCTTTCACTTTTTCATTCTTTTCCTGAACGGGGTTGCCGTTCAGGAAAAGGGTAACATATAAAATGTCCAAAAGTATTCTCTTTT
>JAHZES010000009.1:10221-21722 GCA_019421725.1 Clostridiales bacterium
GCAGATGCTCCGTTTTGCGGTACGCGGCGTTGCTGTTTTTATTCTTTCAGATTTTCATTTTACTTGATTTTGCGGCAAAATGCAATCACTTTCCGGCTTTTTACCGCAGACCGCCCGGTCGATGCCGGCAAAATCTTTTCTGACCGACGTGCGCAGGTCATACTCCGAAAACATCTTTTCAATGGTATGCGCCTGGCCAATTCCGCATTCCACCGCAAGCAAACCGCCCGGGCGCAGAAAACGCAGCCAGCCGGACAGAATCGCCCGGTAAAATTTCAGGCCGTCCGCCCCGCCGTCCAGCGCCATCTGCGGTTCATGCCGAACCTCGCGCTGCAGCCCGGGAAGCTCCGCAGTTTCAATGTACGGCGGGTTGGAAAGAATAACGTCCTGCGGCAAAAAATCGCCGCTCCGCGGCTGCGCGAGCACGTCACAGCGCCGAATCTGCACGGCTGTGCGGCTGCGCTCAACATTTCTCTGCAGATATTCCAACGCCTGCGGGGAAAGCTCGCAGGCCGTGACGGATGCATCCGGAATCGCCTTTGCACAGGCAACCGCAATTGCGCCGCTGCCGGAACAAAGATCCAGGATCCGCGGCTGCCGGGTCACCCTGCAGAAATCTACCGCCGCATCCACCAGCAGCGCCGTTTCCTCCCGCGGAATCAGAACCCCTTCTCCCACAAAAAACGGCAAGCCGCAGAATTCCCATTCTCCTAAAATGTACTGCACCGGACGCCCGGCCGCGCGCTGTTCGATCTTGCTTTGAAAACGCCTGCAGAGCAACTCCTGCGCGGGCTCTTCCCCATGCAGCAGCAGCGCCTGCCGGTTCATTCCGAACACCGATTCAAATAGCCTCAGCGCATCATACTCCGCGTCCTCCGCAAGCGTCTGCTTCAAGCGCGCGCGCCCTTGCCGAAAGCATTCCACCAGTGTTGTCACAGGCGATCCTCTCCGTTTTCCGGCACAACGGCCTTCAGCGCGCAGATCGCAGCTTCGATCATGGGATCTTCCGGCTCCTTGGTGGTAATTCGCTGCATCCACAGACCGGGCGCCGCAACGATCCTGGTAAACAGGTTGTTGTGTTTACCGCAGATCTTAATCAGTTCGTAACCGATTCCCATCGTCACCGGCAGCAGCAACAGACGGATGCAGGTGCGGAGCAGCGCGTTCGGTGTACGGATAAAAAAGCCGATCACAATACCGACCAAAAGCATCAGCACCAAAAAGCTGGTCCCGCAGCGGGGATGGAACCGGGAATGCTTCTTCACATTTTCCACGGTCAGCTCTTCCAGACTCTCGTAACAAAAAATCGTCTTATGTTCGGCGCCGTGGTATTGAAATACGCGGCGCATATCCGGCAGCTGCGAAACCAACGCCATATAGCCGACAAGAATCACTAACCGGAACGCCCCTTCAAAAACGGAACGCCACCAGCCCAATCCGGCGGAATCCTGCGCTCCGGGAATCAGATTAAACAGGAATGCGGGCAGCCACAAAAACAGCACGATCGCCAGCGCAACCCCAAGCAGAGAAGCGACGGTTCCCAGCACCTTCATCAATTTATCCCCGAAGGTTTTTTCCAGCCAGATATCAAATTTGCTTTCCGGCTCCTCGTCGGCTCCCGCAGACACTTCTGCGGAATACATCAGCGTAGTGTAACCGAGCTTCATGGAATCAATAAACGAAACGACACCGCGAATCAGCGGAAGCCGCATCCATTTCGGCCGTGCTTTGATCTCTGCGGAAAAATCTTTTGTTTCCAGCTTTCCGTCGGCGTTCCAGACTGCCGCCACCGTTTTTTTGGGGCCGCGCATCATAACGCCTTCGATCAGCGCCTGACCGCCGATCGAGGTCTTGATTTTACATTCTTCTTTCATAACTGAAATTCCTTTCTCTGAAAATTGCCGCAAACCCCGGTTATTGCTCCAAGCCTTCCTCCGCACCGGCAGGCTCGGTAAATTCCGCAGCAGCCAAACCGGAGGAATTCATTTTCGGCAGACGGATGGTCACAGTCGTTCCTTTTCCTTCCTCGCTGGCAATTTCCAGCGCCCCGCTGTGCAGCCGGACGATCTCGTCCGCAACCGCCAGCCCGATTCCCGAGCCGCCGCGCGTCATATTTGCCTTATAAAACTTTTCTTTTACCTTCGGCAGATCCTCCGGCGCAATGCCGCACCCGTGGTCCTTTATGCTGATCACCAGGTCTTTTTCCTCTTCGGATGCCGTCACCTGCACCAGGCCGTCATCATCGGAATATTTTATTGCATTTTCCAAAATGTTGACAAAAACCTGACGGAGACGGTTGCGGTCCCCCAAAACCGGAGAAAGATTTTCGGGCTCATCACACTCCAGGCGGATGCAACTGCGTGCTGCGCGATCTTCAAAGAGGTAAACCGCCTCATCCAGCTCCGCCAGAAGGTCTATTTTATCCATGATCAACGTCATTCTGCCGCTCTGAATCCTCGAGAAATCGAGCAGCTCTTCCACCAGGCCGGACAGATGCTCGCTTTCCTTTGCGATAATCGCAACGCCTTTCCGCATCACAGCGGGATTATCTTCGCTGCCCTGCATGGTTTCCGCCCAACCCTTAATAGCCGTCAGCGGCGTGCGCAGTTCATGAGAAACCGAAGAAATAAAATCGTTTTTTATCCTTTCGGCGGTGTCCAGCTCCTGCGCCATATAGTTGACGGTATCACAGAGCTCGCCGATTTCATCGTCGTATTTCTTTTCCAGCCGCGCGTCAAAATCTCCTTTTGCGACCTGCCGCGCCGTGGTGCTGATCTCCTTGACAGGATTCACGATCGAATTAATGAAATAAGAGCCGGACATAACCACAAAGAATAGCACGATCATTCCTATAATCAGAAAACCGACGGTCCAGACAAAAACCTGCCGGTCGGTAGCTTCCATGGAAACCACGATCCGGATAGCGCCGGCAAGCTGTTTTCCCGACTGAAAGGGGCGGCTGACTGCCATAATTTTTTCACCGGTGTTGAGCACTCCGCACCAGATCCCAACGCCTCCTTCGTTTGCAAGCGCCGCCTCGTAATCCGGCATTTCCTGCTCGGAATCCGGCTGAAAACCGGTGGAGGTATACAGCATTTCCCCATTACCGTCCAGAATCATCAATTCCATTTTCTCTTTGTCTTCAAAGCTTTCCACAAATTCGCGCGCAGCTTTGTCCATAGTAGCGGTGTCCGATGAATTATACGCCACAAAATAACCGCTCATCAGCTCCGAGCGCGAAACAATGGTTTGCTGCACGCCATTATAATACCAGCGGTGTATTGCAACCGAGGCCGCCGTTTCCAGCAGCACGATCAGCAGCACAATCAACCCGAGACCGTAAATCAGCCACCGTTTGGTGATTCCCTTGATTTTCATTCGGAAAACCAAACCTTTCTTTCGTGGAATAATCCGGCTTATTGCTCCCAGCGGTACCCCTGCCCCCACACGGTGATAATATGGCGCGGGACTGACGGCTCATCTTCGATCTTCACGCGCAGACGGCGCATGTTTACATCAACAATTTTCTCTTCGCCGGGGTAAGACCCGCCCCAGACATGCGCAAGTATCTCGCTGCGGCTGAGCAGCACACCCGGGTTCTGAAAAAACAGTTCCATCATCTGGAACTCCAGCTGCGTCAATTCAATGCGGGCGCCGCTGCGCATCAGTTCGCGGTTGTGAAGGTTAAGCACAAATTCACCGGAACGAATTTCATTCTGGAACGTCTTTGCGCTGTTCTGCATGGACACGCGTCGATACAGCGCCTCTACGCGCGCCACCAGCTCCGAAGGACTGAAGGGCTTTGTCACATAATCGTCAGCGCCCTGCATCAGGCTGCTGACCTTGTCGCTTTCCTGAGTGCGCGCCGTCAGCATAATAATGCCAATGGTTCCGCTGCGTTTGCGGATCTCCCTGCAGACGGTAAAGCCGTTGATCCCGGGCGTCATCACATCGAGCAGGGCAATGTCAAATGCGCCGTTTGCTTTGTCAAACAGCCGCAGTGCCTCGTCTCCGTTGGCGGCCTCGGTGGTTTCGTAGCCCGCCCGCTGCAAATTGATCACTACAAACTCCCGAATCGTATCCTCGTCTTCCAGAACAAGAATCTTTTTCATTCCTGCGATCACCCCTTCACGATTATCCAGCCGAATCCGCCGGTTCAGCTGCCGATCAAATGAATATTTCTGCGGAAAAAATCCGCCTCGTACCCGTTAAATTCGCTTTGAAGCCGCGCGCTGACCCAACCGCCGTAAACCAAACCGTTGCTCCTCGTAATTTCAAAGTATTCGTTCTTTCCTGTTTTTTCCCACTCCGATTCCGAAAAAACGCAGATCCGGAACATTTCCCAATCCCTGCTCAGGTTTCGGAACGTCATTGTCCGGGTCTCCCGGTCAATTAAAAAATAGGCGTTGTATATCCAACCGTATTCCCGCGGAATCACCAGATAGTAGCCGTCCGGATAATTGATCGCAGTATCCAGCACATCGATAAACGTATCATCTTTCGCGTTGTATTCCTTCCACTGGGTGTAAGCACACTCCACCACTTTTACATCCTGATTATTTCCTACAATATCCTGATACCGATAAATCTTCTCCAAAAAGGGAATGTCAATGATACCGTCCCCGGAAATATCCCCTGAAAGCATCGTCGTTTCCCTCAGCAGCTCGCCGCTCTGGTTCTGGCCGCCGGAAAACTCCGGAAGCTCCAGCGCTCCCTTCTCGGCATTCCAATAGACGATCTCCGTTTTTACAGTGGAAGCGCTCTTGTTTTCGTCAATAACAACGCCCCGCGCTCCCCCCGTTTCCACCTGACCGAAACGGACGCGCGCATAGGAGCTGATGTTGCCGTCAAGCTGCAGCTCCGACACTACCTGCATCTGATCGGTGTCCGGATTTTTGCTGAAGAGACGCGCTGTAGAGGTTTGCCCCGATGGATTGAGCAGCAGCGTAAACAATTCGTCCTTCCCGTCCCGATCAAAATCATTCACGATCATTTCGGTATAAATGTGGTCGGAAAGGGAGTTGATGACCCCCCCGTCGCGATAAGTATATACGGTACCGATTTTATCACTGTTGAACAGGAGCCAGCCAATCAAAATGCTCTTTTGTCCGTCCATTCCAAACTGTGTAATCACCAGCCTGTCCACGTCCACGCCCGGCCCTACAATATCCGACTGCACGTTCCATTCTCCGTTCACCCGATCCATCAGCACAAAGTGCGTCCCGCCGGTTTCGGTCTTCGTCCGGTAAAAAGCTATGACCTCATCATCGCCGTCGCGATCCAGATCCGCCTGCGTAATGGCAGAGCATATTTCGCCCGAGCGCGGGTATTTTAAGGTAAAATGCGTACCGATATGCTTTTCCAGCACCGCCTGGATTTTAGCCTGCTCTCCTGCCGGGCGGGGTGGGTACAGCAGATTGTCGGAATCGATGCTGACCACGCTGCAGCCGCTGAGCAGAAAAACAGCCAAGATCAGCGCAATCAACTTCTTTTTCATCTCGTTATCCCCTTTCCTGCCACAGAATACAGAATTTATAATAAGTATAGCATGAAATGAAAAAAAAAACAGCAATAATTTTTACACATATCCGGATTCTGTAAAAACATCCTCCTAAACCGGAACGTTTTCATACAAAAGAGGCCGAACTGTATGATTATTCGCAAATTTA
This sequence comes from Clostridiales bacterium, assembly GCA_019421725.1. Lineage (GTDB taxonomy): Bacteria > Bacillota > Clostridia > Oscillospirales > Acutalibacteraceae > CAKXIK01. The sequence goes on from JAHZES010000009.1 coordinate 15,891, forward strand.
AGATTTGTTCATGCTTTTATGCAGACTCGGTGATAGAATAGTCGTAGTAATGAAAAACAGATAATCTCGGTTAAAAAAACATCTGTATTTTTACCGAATTGGATCAAACCGAAAGGAAGACCTGCCATGACTGAACAAAAAATAGGCCTTATCTGCGATTCCGGCGCCAATCTTTCCCCTGAAATGCGGGCAGAGCACCAGGTCGAGGTAGTTCCTCTGCAAATCAATTTTTCTGACCGGAGCTATTCCGACGGCGTTGACCTTGCGCCGGACGATATTTACCCGATGATGGAAAAAGAGCTGCCGAAATCCTCGCTGCCGAAAGCAGCGGATATCTGCGCCGCTCTGGACGCTTTGAAAGAGCGCGGCTGCACCGAGGCGCTGTTTATCACTATTTCTTCCGGGCTTTCCGGGTGCTTTCAGCTGGTTACATTGCTCGCCGCAGAATACGCCGGCATGGCCGTAAAGGTGTTTGATTCCAAAACGCTCGCCTGCGGAGAGCAGATCCTTGTGCTCGAAGCCGCCCGCGCTCTTGAGCAGGGCTGCAACATGGCAGAGACCGTCGCCCGGGTCTCTGCCCTGCGCAAAAAAACCGCGTCCTTTATGGTCGTCAAAACATTGGAATATCTTGCGAAGGGCGGCCGGATCGGCAAGGTAGCCGGGGCTGTCGGCAGTCTGCTGCACCTTTGCCCGGTAATTACCGTTAACGACGACGGTGTTTACGACACCGTAAACAAAACCATTGGCTTTGGACGCGCAGTGGATCTGATGGTGCAGGAAGCTTCGAAAAAATTCCATGGCAAAGATATCGCTGTCTCCATTGTTCACGCCAAAAACGAGCTTGGTGCGCGCGCCGCGCTGCAAAAGCTTCGCATCGTCTGCAACATTCGGCAAACGACGATCGTCCCCGTCAGCGCAGTGCTTGGAATCCACACCGGTCCAGGCTTGATCGGTATGGTCATTTACGAACTTTAAACCTCTAAACCTCTCAAAAAGCGACGCCCCCATTTTCTGTTAAATCGGTTGATGCACAGAAGATGGAGGCTTTTATTTTTCCCGCGAGCATTACGAATCTGCGCCAAACGGCGCTTCGGCTGCATACGGCTCAGCAGAGCAGCAGCCCGTCCGGCAGAAATTCCGCCTCTCCTTCGTAAACGGTGGTTTCCCTGGTTTGAACATCATAACAGACCGCGCCGTTACCGCAACTTGAAAGCAGGTATCTCCTCTCGATCCACGCAGCCGGAACTCCGATCTTTTCCGGAAGCACCAGCCTCTGCGCACTGTTCACCGGCTGCAGCACCAGCTTATCGCCTTCCTTCCGGGTTCTGCAGCAGCCCATGCCTGCCACAAACGCAAAGGCTTCCCCTGCCCTTTCCTTGACGGCTAATTTTTCCGTTTTCCCGGATGAAAGCTCCAGAGAAGCAACGGCGGAGACTCCGTCCCCGGCCAAAGCAAAAAACAGCCTGTCTACCTCTTTTCCTATTCGATTGAAAGAACCGCTCTCCTCACAGAATGGGAACTTCAGCGGCAGCTCCTCATCCGCACGCAGCAGCGCTTCGCGAAGCTGCCGCCACGGAGCCCACATCACGCAGCTTTTCAGCAAAGGCGGCTCGCAATCTTCTCCGTCCGCCTCCTGTGCGTGATGATGTACGCCGCACAAAGCCTTCCCGTCCGCAGAAAATTCAAGTTCACGGGGCGGCGCATCGAGCAGGCGAAAATCCTGCACGGGAACGCAGAGCCCGTTTTGCGGTTCCGCATAAAACAAAAAAGCGTTTCTGCCGGTCATCTTTTTCAATTCCCCGTACAGCAGCGCATTTTCTTTATCCGCCCCGGTTTGGACCAGACACCCGTTCTCCCCGGCAAAGCAGGCGTCTGTCACCCTACCGCAGAAGTAAAAATCCGTCTGTGCAGCGGCGGAATCTGCCTGCTGCAGCGGCAGGCGCAGGATCCGTATTTCGCTGCCGCAGGAAAGCAAAACGCGCACCTCGCCATTTACCAGCTCAAATTGACGCAAAACGCTGTTTTTCAGCGAAGTCCGCAGCAGCGACCGCCCGGTCTGATTGCCGCGCAGCAGCAAAACCTGAAAAAAGGGTTCCGGGCATTTCGTCTGTTCCAGCAGCACGGTTTGACCGTCCCATTCACCCAGCCAGCAAAGCTTTTTACGGGAATAAAAATTTCTCTGATCCAGAATTCTCACGGCGCGGTTCCTTTCCTGACGGAGCAGCTGCACAGCTGCCGGTGTTTTTTTAATTATATCATGCATTTTTACTTCTGAACAGAACAATACCGAAACATTTTCCGCAAAATCCGTAAAAAGCAAGTTTCTCTCCTGACAGAACATTATGACAAAAAAATACGCCATTGTGCAATAGGATTTTTCAGACAAGTATGGTATATTGAAATAAAATGCTGCCGCACTTTTTGCGGCCTGCGGAAAAAAGGAGGAGTACTTGTGAGTAAAATTACCTTTATGGGGGCAGGAAGCACCGTTTTTGCACGCAATGTAATTGGCGATTGCCTGTGCACCGAGGCTCTGCGGGACAGCGAATTTGCTCTGTACGACATCGACGCTTCCCGGCTGAAGGAAAGTGAAGCTATTCTCAGCATGATGAACAAAACGCTCGGCGGGCACGGGAAAATCCGCTCTTACCTGGGAACAGAGCAGCGTAAGGACGCTCTGCGAGGCGCGGACTTTGTGGTAAACGCCATTCAGGTCGGGCTTTACGACCCCTGCACGATCATCGACTTTGAGGTGCCGAAAAAATACGGTCTGCGGCAGACGATCGCCGACACGCTTGGAATCGGCGGGATTATGCGCGCACTGCGCACCATTCCTGTTCTGCAGGACTTTGCCGCCGACATGGAAGAGGTATGCCCCGACGCATGGTTCTTAAATTACACCAACCCCATGGCCATGCTCTCCGGATTCATGCAGCGCTACACCGGTATCAAGACCGTTGGACTTTGCCACAGCGTACAGGTCTGCAGTGAGAATCTGCTCAAATCCCTCGGTATGGAGGACAAGCTGGAGGGACGCCGCGAGCTGATCGCCGGAATTAACCACATGGGTTGGCTGTTGGAGCTGGCCGACCGCGACGGAAACGATCTCTACCCCGAGATCCGCCGCCGTGCCGCCGAAAAAAATGCTTCCGAGAAGCACGGCGATATGGTGCGCTTTGAATACATCCGCCGCCTGGGCTATTACTGCACAGAATCCAGCGAGCACAACGCCGAATATAATCCGTTCTTTATCAAATCCAAATATCCAGAACTGATCGACCGTTACAACATTCCGCTGGATGAATATCCCCGGCGCTGCGTCAACCAGATCAACGGCTGGAAAAAAGAATACAACGAACTGAGCCAGAAAAGCGAGCTCCCGCACGAACGCTCTCACGAATACGCTTCGCGCATCATGGAAGCCATTGTCACCAGCACGCCTTACCAGATCGGCGGCAACGTGCTCAACCGCGGCGGTCTGATCGAAAACCTGCCCGAAGATGCCTGTGTCGAAGTTCCCTGCCTGGTCAACGGCAACGGCATTCATCCCTGCCGTGTCGGCCGGCTGCCTGTTCAGCTGGCGGCAATGAACATGACCAATATCAACCCGCAGCTGATCACCATTGAGGCTGCCGTCACCCGCAAGCGCGACCTTGTATATAACGCGGCAATGCTGGAGCCGCACACTGCTGCCGAGCTTTCGATTGACGACATTGTCGCTATGGTGGACGATCTGATCGAGGCACACGGCGATTATCTTCCCAAATTCCATTGATCGGTCGGTTTTTCCCGCAAAATTTATCTCTCGAAAATTACACAGAGCGCAAAAACGCAGAAATCACCGTTTTCAGGTGGTTTCTGCGTTTTCTTTTATACGGATTCCGGAACGGTTTGAACGGGTTGGATCATTTGCCGGTCAGCCTCTGCAATTCTTCTTGCCCCAGGGCAACGCCGGCAGAAAAAAGAATTTCACCCTCCCCGGCAAGCGAGGTGTTCAACGCGGGCATCTTCATCACCGGACAAAACACCGCGACTCCCTCACGGCCTTGCTCCCCGTCCCTTGTAATCGGCACAAACCATATGCTTTTTTTATCCGGCGTTACCGTCTCTCCCGCCGGCAGCCCCGGCAGCGCCGCCAATTCCTTTGCGGCAACGGCGCAGTCCGCTTTTTTTGTATCTTCATCCGGTTCTATAAAATAATAGTTGCCGCTGACCAGTTTATATGGCTCGGAGCCGTTTCTTCTGCCGAATTCATACACCGTGACCATCTCGCCCGCACGGTACGCCTGAAACGGATTTTTTTCACGGGTAGAAACATATACGGTCGACTCAGCTTCTGAGCTGCTACCTATTACAATTTCTTCTATTTTATCTTCTGAAATCCCTCTAGAGCGGATCACCTGCATGACATTATCCTTTGTTTCAAGCCATCGGAAGCCTTCAAAACGGAACGGAAATTCGCTTTTCGGGTCAGCCGTCAGGTTTTCCGCCAAGGTTGCTTTTCGCGGATCGGCAGCCGCTTCTGCGGAACCTCCGCTTTTGCACCCGCCCAACACCGCCGGTACCAGCACGCAGCAGCATATCATAATCCATAACAGTTTTTTCATGAATTCACTCTCCATTCTGATTTAGACGACGGCTGCAAATCTCTGAAACAAGGCAGGCAATTTAATTCTGCACGGGAATCTCCTCCTTTTCCGTTGTATTTTATAGCAATTATGTAATATTTTTTGAGATTTGTCAATATTTATCCCAATTTCTATTATGACGCATCTGAGGAATGCATTTCGATCCGTTTCAACCTGTGCCGCACAATTTGTGTCGCTCTTTTCTTCACCGGTGCATAAGATGGGTTGCGCGGTTTCTGCCATTTGCTTGACCTGCGCAATTCACACCTTTCCCGAACGCGGGTAAAGTGTGATTTATATAGATTTGGGGATTGCCCTGCAGGGCGGCCGGCCATTCCCGCGGCGGCGTTCGCATCGGTGCAGAACGCTGTCTGCGGAGCAGCGGAGACGCACTGCACCGCAATCCCCCGATCTTTTGCAAAATGTTTTCCGGAACAAAAAACACGCTGTTTTTTATGTATTATGCTTATTTTTATATCTATTTTTATGTTTTTAATCTCAATTAATGTATATATTTGATAATTGTAATCGCTTTTTGCGTAGTGTATAATGAAAGTATCATACGCGGCCGGCAGGTTCGACCTGCCGAATCTTCAGATGCTGCGCAGAAAGGACGGTTCACAAACCATGAAACAACGTCTTTCTTCGGGAGAAATGAAGGAACTGATCGCTTCCAAGCTTTCACACAATCTTTCCGTCGAGCCCGCCGAAGCGACCGACGAACAGTTTTACTTTGCGCTTGCGCTGATCGTGCGCGACCTGCTGCAGCAGGAGCGCCAGCAATTTATCAAAAAGGCGGAAGAACAAAATAAAAAGAAGATCTATTACCTCTGCATGGAGTTTTGGATGGGGCGCTCCCTGAAAAATAACCTATTCAACCTGGGGCTTGAGCAAGCCGCGGTGCAGGCTTTGGGGGATTTTGGCGTTAAGCTTGCATGTGTTTACGACTGTGAACCGGACGCAGGGCTTGGCAACGGCGGCCTTGGCCGGTTGGCAGCCTGCTTTCTGGACGGCCTTGCCACCGGCGGCTACCCCGCTACCGGCTACTCTCTGCTTTATGAATACGGAATTTTTCGTCAAAAAATTGTAGACGGCTGGCAGACCGAGCTGCCGGATTCATGGCTTCCCGGCGGCGACGTCTGGCTGGTTCCTCACCCGGAAAACAGCGTTACCGTTCAATTTGACGGCACTGTTACGGAAAGCT
>JAHZES010000090.1 GCA_019421725.1 Clostridiales bacterium
AAGCTATGTCTTCTTTTATGCGATTTTCAATTTGCGCAACTTATTATACCTTATCAAGGCGGTCGGAGTCTTTTCAAAGCTCCGTTTTTCATCAAATATATCGCTGCCTTCATAAAAAACAGAACCGCACCCCGGCAGCTGCCCACCGGTAGATTCCGGAAGGCAGCCGGATGCGGTTCTGTTCGAAGAGCTGTTCTCTTATCCGAAAAATGCGGCAATCATTTTGCAATCACCTTATGAAAAATCTTTTTTCCCTTTTTAATGATTGTACCCGCAGCCAGGGCGTCTTTAGAAACAGCCGCAGCAATATCGCACACCTTGACATCATTCACCGAAACGCCGCCCTGTTGGATCAAACGGCGGGCTTCCCCTTTGGATGCGGTCAGCCCCGCTGCCATAAGCAGATCTATGACGGTGATGCCTTCGGCAGGAACCTGCTCCGCCTTCAGCTCGGTGGTGGGCATATGCTCGCTGTCCACGCCGGCACCGAAGATAGCCCGGGCAGCTGCTTGGGCTTTTTCTGCCTCTTCTTCCCCGTGAACCAGTTTGGTCAATTCAAACGCAAGAATCTCTTTGGCACGGTTCAGCTCGCTGCCCTGCCAATGATCCATCTCGTCGATCTGCTCAAGCGGCAGGAAGGTAAGCATCCGGATGCATTTCAATACATCGGAATCGCCGACATTGCGCCAATATTGGTAAAATTCAAACGGCGTTGTTTTATTCGGGTCAAGCCACACGGCTCCGTTTGCTGTTTTCCCCATTTTTTTGCCTTCGGAATTCAGCAGCAGGGTAATCGTCATGGCATACGCATCCTTGCCAAGCTTTCTGCGAATCAGTTCAGTCCCTCCGAGCATATTGCTCCACTGGTCATCGCCGCCAAACTGCATATTGCAGCCAAGCGTCTGGAACATGTGGTAAAAATCATAGGACTGCATGATCATATAGTTAAATTCCAAAAAGCTGAGCCCTTTTTCCATCCGCTGTTTATAGCATTCTGCGCGCAGCATGTTATTGACCGAAAAGCACGCCCCAACCTCCCGCAGAAGGTCGACATAATTCAGCTTGAGAAGCCAATCGGCATTATTAACCATCATGGCTTTTCCTTCACCAAAGTCAATAAAGCGCTCCATTTGTTTTCTAAAGCAGTCACAATTGTGCTGGATCGTCTCCGGCGTCATCATGGAACGCATATCCGTTCGCCCGGAAGGATCCCCGATATAACCGGTTCCGCCGCCAATCAGCGCAATTGGCCGATTGCCCGCCATCTGAAGGCGTTTCATCAAGCAGAGGGCCATGAAATGACCAACGTGCAGGCTGTCTGCCGTCGGGTCAAAGCCAATATAGAATACCGCTTTTCCACTGTTGATCAATTCGCGGATCTCTTTTTCGTCCGTTACCTGTGCGATCAGGCCGCGGGCCACCAACTCATCGTAGCAAGTCATTTTTTCTAACTCCTTCAAAAAAAATTTTGACAGAGAAAAACGCCCTCTGTCCGGCGAAGGACAGAGGGCGTAACAAACTACTATTACGCGGTACCACCTCAGTTTGCCGCTGCTTCGCAGCAGCAGCCTCAGCGGGTACAAACATACCCTTGCGCTGCTAACGGGCGCACCCGGCTTTGCTTACTGAGAAAAGGCAACAGCGTGTTAAAATCCATCTGTTCAGCAAAGCAGCTCCGGGATGTATTTCCGCTGTATCCTGCGCCTGTTTTCACCAACCACAGGCTCTCTGCGGCATTCAGACAGCGTACTTCTTCCCTTCTCAGCCATTGAATTAATTTAACCACACAAAAAAGGAATTGTCAAGACCTTTTCCGTTTTGACCATGTAGCACTTCTGTGCTGCCAATATTTCAATACCCGCCACCTATGTTTACGATGCGCAGACATTTGGTTCTATTTTTCGATCTCTCCGCTTCTGTGTGCGAAAACACACCCATTTTGCAGGAAAGACTGCGATAGGCAGTATGTCTTAATTGCAGAATAGCGTCTATTTCCTTCGCCGTGCTTCTGTAGCTGCCCGCAGTATGGTGTACGGATATGTAGTCTGCCTCTCTTATTTTCCCGGCAGCCGCTTTACAAAAGCTTCTGCCCGGCAATGCCAGCGAGAATACCCAAATGGGATAACAGATCGTGATCTGTTCATATTCGGATAAATCTACCCCAACAGGCTCAATGGACATATCCCAACGGTGCATGGCAAATCGTCCGCACCACTAAAATCCGGCCGTTCCTTTCGTTCTTTCCTGTGCTCTGATCTCATATATACAAGCTCCTGTACGCTCAGCCTCCTCACAGGCGACTTTTTTCACATAGCCCATACGTGAGAAAAACACCACCAACCGTTCCGGGTCGTTCCCGATGTTCGGATAATCCGCAGGATCGACCTTAAAGGCTTCCTGTTTGCGAAACACCCACGCGGCATAACCGGTTACAGCCTGACAGAATCCAAACACGAAATAAATTGTAGACATGAAATTGGGCGGGAACATATAAAACTGGATACATATCCACAGCATCAGCGTTATGCCGAACACACCGCCCAGCACGGTACCGCTTTTTTTCCCGGCCAACAACAATCCAGCCGCCGTCAGATTGGACAGCCCATTGACAATCAACAAGGCCCAACCGGAAAAGGTTAGATTCTGGAACAGCACTTCGGCAAAGGGCAGTACCTGAAAATAAGGCAGCATGGCATCCATGCCCATACTCCTGCCGCTTGGGTCAAAAATCACGTAGGCCGCCCCTGCTACTGCGCCGATACCAATAAAAAGCGTCCAGAAAATCAGCACGTGGCGAGCGGTTTGAAATCTTGATTCGGTTTTCATTTTCTTTTCCTTCATCTCTCAAAAAGCTTTTTTCATGCCGTTTTGGGCTGATCATCTTACAGTATAAGCAACCCGTCTATTCCGGGCTGTGCTTACCGTTCGGCCGGTATCGGGTCAGGATGCATCTTTTTTCTCTGCCTTCTGCTGAATATGAACCGTTCCTTTTGCATGATGCGCTTCCACATAAACGGAATATGTACCGCTTTCGGAAATATTAACTGTAAAACCGATCACTTCCTTACCGTTACCGGCACATACAGCGTCGTTCCTTCCGGTGATTTGAGCTCCAGATATACAGAGCCCTTTACGGCTTCAAATTGAATTTGAAGTATATCGCCCGCCTTCAGCTGCAATGTATGCCGGTCTTCTCCAGTCATACGTTCCATTTCCAGGCAGTAGGAGCCGGGCGTTGCTGTACGATTGCCAACAAAGCCACTTTGATCGGAAAGACTTATAAACGCAACCACTCCTAAGGCTAAAAGCAGCAAAAAAAGTAAGATAATCGTCTTTTTCCGTTCCATTCATTTGCATCCTTCGTCTTTTTCGGAATACACATTCCGATCGCGAGGCCAATCAACAGGCCAAAGGAAATTCCGATACCTGTGTTATTCTCGAACGCTGCGCCAATGGCTGTACCGAGACACATCCCAAGGCACATTCCTTCCGTACCGTAGTTGCCGTCCTGCTTTTCCTCTTTCTTTTTTCTTTTTACGCCGCGAGCGGCCATAATTGCTACCGCTAAACCTACCGCCAGCCACGGCGCAGCAGCTCTGGCAAAATCCAAAATTGCGTCCATCATGATTTTCCCCATACCCCATATATGATACGATCAGTCTTTTTTCCTGATCAGGGTCAGCAAAATATATCCCCCGATCAGTGCAACGACGGTAACAGCCATTACACCATACATTGCTCCGATACCGACCTTTTCCCCAAAGAAATAGAGATTGCAGTCGATGGAATCCCTAATGCCTTCAATCAACTCTGCGGGGAAGCCAAGCCGCTCCATTTCTGCATACACACCATTTAAGGCATGGTTTCTGAGCAGGGCCGTTCCATAAGTACCCGGAAAAAAGGACAGCACCTTCTGCAAACCTTCGCCAAAATTTGAAACAGGCATATATGCGCCGCAGATAAAACCATAGCCTGCGCTGACAACGGTGCCAACCGCGGACCCCTGCCCGTTGGTCGAAAGATTGCAATTGATGATGGAGGACAGTGCCGTACCGAACAGCACCAAAATCAATACATCCAGGCACATTAAAAGAATGTCTGCCGCTGTCAAATACCAGCCGGTTACGGCCATATATCCCAGACAGGCCCCTAACGCCACAAAGCAGATCAGCACGGTGGACAGCGCGCTTGACGCAAAATAGCTGAGCGCCAGCGTAGACCTCTTCAAGGGGCTCATCGTCAGATCACGTCTTGCACCGCTGATTTTATCCTGTACCATCTGAAGATTGGAGCAGAACGCCACCGTTACGCAGCATACGGCCAACAGAGAAGAAACCAACTGACCGCCCACTGCGCCGTTAATGAGGGCTTCATCCACCGCAAACCCTGCAGGCATAGCAGATGCAAAGGAATCCTTGTAGACCTTTGCAAGAAAGGTAGCGTACAACACCAACAGAATGACCGGCGTAATCAGAGAGGTAAAGAACATTCCCTTATCCTTGAAAAACAGTTTGCAGTTTCGTTTGATCAGTGCGCCAAGCCCTGTCATTTTCCTTCGCCTCCAATCAGCTTCTTGCCCGTTACTGCAAGAAATACATCGTCCATTTTTCCTTTGGTGATCTCGTAATCTGTAAAAAGCGCAGGATTTTGCAAAAGCAGTTGCGTCGCCTCACCGGTGTTTTCCACCCAGATACGCCAGCCGTCTCTCACAGGAGCATACGCATGCCCTAACCCTTTGACAGCGGATTCGTCCACGCCGTAAAGCGTTACAAAATCACCGGCATAGGCATTCTTTAAGGCCAGCGGCGTCCCCTCTCCTACGATCTTGCCGCTGTCCAGAATGATCACATAGTCGGCATCCGCCGCTTCTTCCATATAATGTGTGGTCAAAAAAACGGTAAGCTTTTCTCTTTTCCGCAGATCCGTGACCACATCCCACAGCAGCTTCCTTGTTTGGGGGTCAAGACCGGTGGTAGGCTCGTCAAAGATCAGAATTTTGGGGCGGTGGAGCAAGGCCCTTGCAATGTCGATACGCCTGCGCTGACCGCCGGAGAGCTTTCCTACCGGACGGCGCAGGATATCCTCAAAGTCCAGCAGCTTTGTAAGCTCCGCTAAGCGCTGTGTAAATCCGACGCCTTTGATCCCATACAGCGCAGCCCTGCTTTGCAGGTTGTCCCGTACACTCAGCGCCCCATCCAGTACGGAGTTTTGAAATACCACGCCCAATTCCCGTTTGATATGGGCGGAATCACGATCTAAGTCAGCGCCGTCTATCTCCACAGTGCCGCTGTCCTTGGAAAGCTGACCGCACATAATGTTGATGGTGGTGGATTTGCCTGCACCATTGATACCGAGAAAGGCGAACAATTCGCCCTCCTTCACGCGGAAGCTCAGATCCTGCACCGCTTTTACATTCCCAAAGCATTTGCTAAGGTGATCGATTTTAATAATATCATCCATCCTAATCCCGGTTCCTCCTTTTTTAAAAACGATTCGAACATGGTTCTCCACCGTTCCAAGCACTTTTCAATTGTTTTGCTCCTGATTTATCGGATCACTGCCACCAGATAGAGCCACCACGGTAAATACCGCCACCGCCCTGTGCTCCGGCAGCAGCCGTAAAAACCGGCATTAAAGCATCTGTCCTGCGTATTATAAAACTGTCAACGCAGCGCGTCTGTGCCGTACATTTTGAAAAACTGCCGAACATGCCGCGCTATCAGCTCCATCACTTCATCCTCGCGCCCCGGTTCACGGTCACAGAGATTGATCCAGACGGAAATGGGAAGGCAGAACTGCGCCGCCATAGCTTCCGCATCATTATCAGTCAGTTTTCCCTGTCGAACAAGAAACCGGACAAGCCCCGTAAAATAACGCATTACATCCGTATAGTTCTGTTTGGTCTGCAGCGCGCTCAGCTCCGGATTCTGGAACTTCTCAATGGTCAGCATTTTACGTGACTTGCTGATCTGCGGGTCGTGCAGGATATAGCGAATTTGTCCCAAAACCGTCTGCAAGATGGTTTCCGGTGTAAGGTCCTGCCCGTTTTTCATAAAGGCAGGATCGTCCCAATCTACCTGCGTAAAAATAGAATGCCTGCTGTACTCACCTAAAACCTCTTGCACCAGTGCGTTTAAAATTTCCTGCTTGCTTCCGAAATGACTGTACACGGATGCCTTTCGAATACCGACTGCCTCTGCAATCTGAGAGACGGAGCTGGCTTCATACCCCTGCACTGAGAACAGATTCAATGCCGTATCCAAAATTTCCTGTCTTGTATTGCCTCTTTCCATTATTTCGCTGTCCTCCTCCCGGTGAAAACATTGCAACTATTATACCTGCCGAACGGTAGGTTGTCAAGAAGAAAGCCTCAGTTCGCAGCTATTGCCTGCTGCACGGTTTTTCGGATATAGAAAAACGGCTACCGTTTTCGGTAGCCGCCGCAAATCAAACTGTTTCGTTCACTGCTACATCTTTTACACGTTTATCGATCAAAGCTTATGTCCGCATTCGGAACAGAAGGCGCTCCCAGGTACAATATCTGCACCGCAGGCAGGGCATTTTGTCTCGAGCTTTGTTCCGCAGTGATTGCAAAACCTGGAACCGGCAGCAATCTGCACCTTGCAGTTCGGACATACACTCATTCCTGCAGCTACAGCTGCCCCAACCCCATTCACAACTACCGTCCGCCCCCCGGACATAATGGTGTTTTCAATGACCTGAAAAATCTCGGAAGGCAGCTTCTTTTGCTTAAAGGCGCCCATTCCGGCTGTAATCGCCAACGGCCACGCCACAAACAAACCAATTGCTCCGGCGCCGATCTTGTCTGACCACTGACCCTCGCCAACCGTTACGTTGATCTGCTCTCCCATCACTGCGATTTGCACGGTAACCGCCAACCGCATTCCCGTCAGGGTTTTCCAGCCATCCTTTGGTTGGCTGGCCTGCATCACATACCCCTCTGTGGTCTGCGAACTTTGAACTTCCATACCCTTCTCGCCGCGGAAGAAGCTTTCAAGGCGATTTACAATGGTCTGAGGTTCTTCACCGTTCAGCATAAACACTCTTGATTCCGACATGTAAAAATCCTCCTTATTATTGTTTCTCAATGTATCCGCTTATCGGCTGCGTATACATATTATCATCCGTCACGGGCTGATATCTTTTTCCGTCATATACATCGGTAAAGCCGTTGGTCGCACGGTAAACTTCGTTTGTTTCCGTATCGTACACCCGTTCATAGCCAAGCGTTGCGTCGCTTTGCTTCTGGCTTATAATGTCCTGACTTTTATTGCGGCTTTCCCACGAGGACATGATACCGTCCATGGTCTGATTAAAGTTCTGGCTGATCTGCATAGCCAGTGCGACCTTCTCATTGCTGGCCTGATTGGTAGCGCTGACAAAACTGTCGGAATACTGAAGAGTTTTCATGCAGTCTGCCAACACACCTTCCCATTCAATAAAAGTGTCTTTGGCGGCGGTGATCGCCACGATGTTATAGGCCATATAGTAGCCGCCGTCTGCTGCCTGCAGCTGATAGTCCACAACATTGCCTCCGGATATCAAAGCGCTGCCAAAATCCACCACACTGGCTGCAAACATTCCTTCGCCTTCTTTTCCGTTATCCGTAAATGTGGCTCTCAACAACTCGTCACCCATAGCCACCGATTTCATGCTTCCGGTGGAGGTATATCGATCTGTTACGGTAAAGCCATCAAACCGGGGGAAAACATAGCCGGAATAAGTTGGCTCTATTTCCGACACAAACGCAGTATACTGCGGAAAGATTTTGAAAAATCCTTCGGTAGACGGATTCACAAGTACAGGAGCCTTTGCGAAAATCATCGCCTGTGTGTTTCCCATATTATAATTTTGCTGCCATGCGTCCTTGCCCGCCTGACTGTGCAGAAGAATATCTGCCTTCAGCAAAATAAACATCTGGTTCAGCGGCTCGGTCGGATCACTTACCCGAATACTGTGATAAATATTGATTCCGCCGGACGTGACCGTCCAGCCCTTTGGGATGGTCATGCTGAAATCGGCGGTTTCGTACTTTTCGGTCTGCACGGCTTTGGCCGCTGTTTGCGTGACCTTAATTCCCCTTTCGGTCCGCTCTGTTATCGTCCCATCATCATTG
>JAHZES010000091.1 GCA_019421725.1 Clostridiales bacterium
CATGCGCTGGACACCGGAGAGTCTCTCGCTGAGATCGACGTTCGACGGGCGCTGCTTGGCCGTGGGATCATGGTGATCCCCTGCGTCAATCCGGACGGGGTTGAAATTTCCCTTTACGGACCGGATGCCGCACTGGAGCTGAGAGAAAGCGTGCTCGCCATCTCCGGCGGCGATACGCGCCGTTGGCAGGCAAATGCACGCGGGGTCGACCTGAACCACAATTACGACGCAGGCTGGTACATTCTGCGCCAACTGGAAACCAACAGCGGCATTACCGGACCGTCTCCCACCCGCTACGGCGGCCCTGCGCCGGAAAGCGAGCCCGAAACGCAGCTCCTGACGATGCTTTGCCGCACCGTACCGTTCCGCCATGTGCTTGCGTTCCACAGCCAGGGAGAAGAAATTTACTGGAAGTACGGCGCCGTCACTCCCCACCGCTCCCTGCTGATGACACGCATTTTCGCCGTTACCAGCGGCTACACTCCTTCAATGGCGGAGGGGCTTGCGTCCCACGGCGGATTTAAGGACTGGTTTATCCACGAATTCCGCCGCCCGGGTTTCACCATCGAAATCGGCAAGGGAGAAAATCCCCTTCCCATCACCGACCTTGACGCAATTTACCGCCGGTTGGAGGAGATGATGACACTGGCAGCCATTATGTAAGATCAGCTGTTCAGCCTGGCCTGCAGCGTCTTTGCCAAACTGACGGAGGCCTGCACATTGTTCAGGATTAGTGCATCCGTAATGCCGTACTGGGAGATCAGCGCGGCTGCCGAGTGTTTGTCGGAGCGGATATCTACCACAATAATTTCTTCATAATAGTCGATCATATACGGCACAAAGGCATTGCCGTACGATTCCTTGAAAACCATCAGACGTCTGCCGTTCTTATTGGCCGTTACAATGTCTGTAAACGGTTGATCGCCGCAGAGAAACATTCCGGCGTAGGAATTGGCATTTTTATTGATCGCAGTACCGGAATACGTTTTTCCGCCGTTCTGATACGTCATGGTATAGGAAGTCTGCGGCAGGTGTCCGACGGTATAGTCCAGGTTTTGCCGAAGCTTCTCTTTCAGTGAAGTGGTCGAAAAAGAATAAAGTGAACCGAGATATCCGCGGTTGACCACCGTAGCGTAGCTTTCGATCCCGCGCGGAACGATTCCGTTGGCGCTGCAGTAAGCCGCCGAAGCGTAATAAGCGCCCAGCGAGGTCCAGTGATGATCGGTACGGTAATACAGGTACTCATCCCTGTGCGCCGCCATCGTTCCAAATGCATCCACGCGCTTTACCGAAGCGTTCAATGCCGCGTAAGTATTGGCAATATAATTCTGCTGGTTCGCACTGCAATCGGCATACCCCTTCGGCGCGTGAAACGCACAGCTTTTCGGCACCAGCGCGCAGCTTACATTCAGCGTGGGATACTTTGCCGCAAAGGCGTTCACCATTGCGGCATAACCGGCATTCCCCGCCGCAGGCACGCTGAAATATTCCAGCGCATAGTCTCCGCAGATCAGAACATTCCCCGAATACTGCGCCGCAATATTATTATGATAATGCCCGCCGGAAACCGTTTCCGCAACCTCGGGAAAAGTCGATGCCGTTTCGGTGGAGGGCTTCTGTGGCGAAACAGACTGCGCCGAAGAGGCCTGCGGCGAAGCCGGCTGCGAGGAAGGAGTCTGCGAGGAAACCGGCTGCAGGGAGACGGTCTGTGAGGAGGCGGGCTGCGAAGAATCTGTCTGTGACGAAACAGGTTCAAAAGAGCTCTCTTCCGGAGCCGATGTGGGAAGCGGCGCCGACGAAGCCGACGAGCTGACCCCGTCGGCTTCCGAGTCGTTTACGGATGCCGCCGAACCGGCGGAACAGCTGCTGGCCGCAAACACGGTCAGCAGTAAGCAAAATGCCGCAATCTTTTTCAACTCTCAACGCCCCTCTTTTCTCTGTGCTCCGGATCAGGAAGCCGCCTTGGCGGCGACCCTCTGAATCTGGTTCGCATCCGCTGCCGCAAACACATTGTTGATAAACAGCACATCCGTAATTCCTTTGTCGGCAATGATTGCGGAGGTGCTCGGCGTGGTCTCGCGAATATCCACCACATAGATCTCGTCATAATAATCGATCATATACGGCACAAAGGCATTGCCGAACGATTCTTTGAAAACCAGCAGCTTTTTGCCGGTTTTGTTCTGCGTAACAATTTTAGTATACGGCTGATCACCGCAGATGAACATCATATAGCCGGAGGCCTTCTCGTTGATCGCCGAACCGGCATAATCCGTTCCGTCACGCGTATAGGTCATGGTATAAGATGCTGCGGGCAAACGGCCGATGGTGCTGTCGGGATTCGATTTCAGACATTCCGGCTTCGGCTTGCCGCAGAAGGAATACATCGAACCGATATAACCGTCGGTTCGAACCGTTTTATATTCATTGATGGAGCGCGGCTCAATACCGTTTGCCCTGCAGTAAGCTGCCGAGGCATAATAAGCGCCGAGCGAGGTCCAGTGATGGTCGGTACGGTAATACATATATTCACCCGTATGTGGCGTCATCTCGCCCATCACATCGACGGTATTTACGCCACTCATCAGCTGATACGTTCCGTCAATAAACTTTTTCTGAATTTCATACTGCTTGGAAATGGTGTTCTTGCTCGCTTCCTTCAGGTTGGAAAAGCTGGTGGGAATATTGAATGCAGAGCTTTTCGGAATAATGGCACAGGAAACATTCAGCTTTGGATGTTTGGCCGCAAAATCCGAAACTGTCTTTGCATAAGCCGCGTTTGCCGCCGAACTGAAAATTTCCAACGCGTAATCGCCGCAAACAAGTACATACTGCGAATAATAGGCGGGCGTATTGTTGTTGTAATGGCCGCCGACTACGGTATCGGTCACGTCTCCGACCGGCGCGGGCGGCGCACTGGAAACTGGTTCACTGGAGGCTTCCTCGCTGGAGGCGCTTTCCTCGGAAGACACCGCAGCAGACGATGTGCTTTGCTCGCTCTGCGCCGACTTTGAGGTCGTACCGAAAATGGCGTCACAGCCGCAAAACATCCCTGCGCAAATTGCGGCCACAAGAAGCATTGCTATTTTTTGTTTCATATCAAACTACCTTTCCTTAATTCGTTGAAGTTTTTCAACTTACGCAAACGTTCCCCTGCGGGAACGGCGACTCCTCTGCAACATATGCTCACCGCAGGCTTTATTTCAGCCGGTTCATCACAAGGCCGGTAATCAGCTTGGGATAAAAATAAGTCGATTTCTGCGGCATTTTTTCGCCCGCAGCGGCAACGTCCCGAATCTCTTCCACACGGGTGGGATTCAGAATAAAGGCACACTGCGCCGTTCCCTGACGAACGCTGGAAAGCGCTTCGTCAAAAATTTTCGTATACGTCAGGTTGATCTGCTGCGCCATATTTTCACGGTCGATTCCCAACACACGCTCCAGCACCAAAGTGTGCAGCACGGAAACGTCCAGTTCCCGCAGCGCCTTGCTTTTGCCCGGCAGCATCTGCTCCATTACGGAAACATCCCGCAGCACCAGTTGAGTCCAACCGGATCCACCCGCATAAAAACCGAACGCCTTTTTCCCCTGCCGGTACATCTTTTCCAGTGCGTCTTCCATCGAAGCGGCATCGTCCATTTCGGTCACATCAAAAAACTCTGCACAGCGGCGCTTCACCTCTTCTGCGTTGAACGACTTCAATCCGCGAACCAATCTGTGCGTTGGGAACACCACCAAACCGGGATCCGCCATATCGACCAGCATCATCATCACAGAGTCCACGTCGTCGCCCGGAACAGAGATCCCCTGTTCACGGCACCAATTGCGGAAATTCAGCGCAGTTTCATAACGATGGTGACCGTCGGCAATATACAGCTTTTTGTCGGCAAACGAGCGGCAGAGTGCGTCCACCTGTTCCGACTGCTTTGCAATCCACAGCCGATGCGTCACACCTTCGCCGTCAGTCATCTCCACGTCCGGCGTTCCGGCAGAAAGCTCTGCGATCAGCGCCGCAGCGGTGCGCTGTTCATCCATGTAAAGTGAATAAATCTGGCTGAAATTGCAGAACGTGTGCTGCATCAACGCAAAACGGTCCGCTTTCGCTTTGGAGAGCGTCTCCTCATGCGGTAAAACGATTCCTTTGGAAAATTCCTCAAGATGCACTCTGCAGATAAAGCCGCGAAAGCTCATTCTTCTGCCGCGTGCCGTAAACTCCTCTTCGTAAATATAAACAGCGGGCGTTTCATCCCGTTTCAGGATCCCCTTCTGCAGCCATTCTTCCAGCGTTCTGCCCGCCTGCACATAAGGTTCTTCTCCGCGCGGCAGCTCTAACCGGATCACATTATACGGATTTTCGCGCAAAAAGGCTTCGCGCTGCTCCTCGTTGATAATATCGTATGGCGGGCAAGTCAACGTTTCAATTTTCCCCGCATTTTCTGTCTGATAGCGCAGTGCGCAAAACGGTGCGATCTGAGCCATTAAAAATTCCTCCTTTGTTGATTCGAAATAACCCGAAGCCCGGAAAACAGAAAGCAGAATTGCTTATAAAACAATCCGGCTTAACGATTTTCGCCTTCGTCTGTTTCATTGTAATCCACAACCGCCGAAAAAGCAACAAAGACGACGATTCGAAACGTGACCGTGCTGAAATTCAGTCCTGCTGCAGCAGCCGGCAAAGCGCCGCACGAAAAGCTTCGTCGTCACCGGCCGTACGTTTTTTTACTGCGGCGCTCCGCTTTCCCGCACGGCGGGCCTTTTGCCCAAGATGCCGCTCGAACAGCAGCCGGTCAATATTCTCTCCCGTATACTCCATGCCGTTCTGATGCAGCGCCAGACAACCGCGGCCCAGCGCCATTGCCGCCACACCGTAATCCTGTGTCACCGCCAGATCGCCGGGGCGCATCAGGTTGGCCATCCGAAGGTCGGCACTGTCGCGCGCCTTATCCACAATAACCACTGTGCTGTAGCCATCGCTAATCTCATGACAGGTATCGCACACCATCACGACCGGAATCCCTCGCGTCTTTGCCTCTTGCACGACGATCTCCCTGACGGGACAGGCATCTGCATCCACCAGAATCTGCCTGACGCCGCTCATGACTTTTCAAGCCTCAGCAGCCGAACGGCATTTTCACCGAGAATCTTCTGCCGCAGCCGCTCGGAAATCGGCAGCGCACAAAAACGCTCCAAAGCCGCCTTCTGGTCGTCCCACGGGGTATCCGTCGCAAACAGCAACCGCTCCGGATCGTGGTTCTGCAGAATGCGCAGAACCTGCGCCTGCGGGTAATGCCCCAACAGACTGGTATCCATATATACTCCGCTGCCGACCAAACAGCGCTCCACGTCGTCCAAATAGCCGAATCCACCGCAATGCGCCGCCACAATTCTTGCCTCCGGCAGCTGCTCCGCCACCCGGGCGATCCTCTCCGGCGTGCAGTGATGCACCAGCGGAAAGGACGGATCCATCCCCGCGTGCAGAACAATAATCAGGCCGAGCGAGGCTGCCTCCTGCAAAATCTCAATCATATGCGGCTCATCAATAAAATGCCCCTGAAAATCAGGATGAAATTTTACGCCGTAAAGACCCATGGAGCGGATCTCCTCCAGCACGCCGCGCCAGTCGGGACAATCCGGATGCACGCTGCCGAAAGAGAGGATTCCGCTTTTCCCGTTCCATTCCGCAGCAAACCGGTTTACCGAAGTTACCTGCGACGGCTTGGTCGCAATGGGCAGCAGTACGGATCGGTCAACGCCTGCCCGGCGCATGGAGGCAACAAGCGCTTCCGCCGTTCCTTCCCGGTAAGCAGGCTCTCCGCTGGAGGCTTCCAGCGAGGCAATTGCTCTGGCAGCAATTTTTTGCGGAAAGGCATGGGTATGAAAATCGATAACCATTCGAAAATCTCATCCTTTCGGGAGCTTCTGGGCACGGTCCATTCGGCCTCATTTACATCGTAAAGCCCGTCCCTCCCGTAAAGCCGACAAACACCATTGCCAAAATACCGATATAGATCAGCAGGGAAGGCAGCCCGAGAAAACAGCGATCCATGTCCGGATTGCCGATTCGGCGGATCCCTTCAGCGATCAGCAGAGTTGCCAGCAGAAACCCGATCCCGGTGCCAACGGAAAAACCGACCATTGTAGAAAGACTTACTGTATAAACGCTGCCGGCAGTTCCCAACAGCATGACGATGCTGTTGAAGGCGCAGCCGGGCAATATCTCCTTTAAGTAAATAAAAAGCGGCTTGTGTATCAAATTTGCAAGCAGCAGTATCAACAGATACGCCGCAGCGAGAAACAGGATCGGCGGCAGCATGCGGATAGTTTCAAGCGCCGGTACGGCCTGCAGCAATTTGCGCGAAACAACGGAGCCAAGCAGCCCTATCAGCGAAAAAAGCGCCACCAGACCGGCGCCCGGCAAAATTTGCTTCGGCTTTGCCGCCGCGCGAATCGCTCTGTCGGCGCCGACTCCCGCCGTAAAAATCAGATTCTGGGCAAAGGCGGCCAGCAATGCATAAATCATAAGCTGCATTATTTGTCTCATCGCAGCGATCCTCCCTTTTGAAAATCAGCGCCGGTGTCTTGCCTCTGCACGCAGGCGGAACGATTTCACCGCCGCCGCAAGAAAACCGAGCACAATAAACCCAAAGAACGGCGTCCCCGCCATCCTGTTCGAAACAAGCGCGGGCAGAACGGCGGTTCCGTAGATCGTTCCGCTGCCGAGCAATTCCCGCACAGCGCCTACCATACAGCTGACCAGCGCAAACCCGATAGCGCAGGCTGCGCTGTCCGCAGCGGCGATGCCGATGCTCTGCCGCACGGCAAATTGGTCGGCACGGCTGATCAGCAGCGAGCTGACGATCAGCAGCGGCGCATAAATCTGGTACAGCGACGCGGCACGGCCAAAAAAGATCTGCACCAGACCCGATGCCCCGGCAAAAACCACCGACGCCGTCAGCACGACCGCTGCTACTCTCAGGTGCTTTGGCAGATAAGCAAAGCAAAGGCTTGACAGTACACACACCGGCACCAGCAGCAGTGAAAAAATCAGGGAAAGGATCACGCCGTTGCGGAGAGTGGTGGCTGCAATTACCGGAACGCAGATGCCCATCGCTCCGGAAAGAACCGGCGTTGCATAAAGTCCGTTGCTGCGGAGGCTCTGCACCACTTCGTCACGCAGGCTTGTTTGCCGGATCGCTCCGTTTTTCTCCGTCATCGTTTTTTCTCTCCTCTCCGGTCAGCTTCCACGCCAAACGATCCAGCGGAGCCGCCGTTGTATTCACCAGAAGAATTGCAAAAACCGCACCCTGCTCATAGGCGCCGAAATAACGAAACAGCATCGTGACCAGGCCGCCTAAAAAGCCGTAAAAGCAGCGCGCCAGCGGCAGCTTGGGCGCATTCGCCGTGTTGGTCGCCAAAAATGCCGCGCAAAACGCCAGCGAACCTGCGGAAAGCTCAATTATCACGGAATCTGCCCTGCCGGTAGAAATTCGCGGAAACAGCGCTGCCACCAGCGCCGCCGCACCCATAAAGCAAACTGTAATTTCCCAGCGGGCTGCATGGCGGAAGTAAAGGAAAAGCGCCGCTGCCGCCACAACTACCACCGTTGCCGCGCCGACCGGAGCCGCCACATTGCCGGTAAACATTTCGGAAAGCAGCAGCACCGGGCGGGCTCCTGCACGAAGCATTGCCGCCGGGGACTGGCTCATTGCCGCTTCGGCTCCCACAAAAATATTAAGGTCGAGCCTGCCGGCCGCAGGAGAACAGTAGGCAAAAACCAGCGACGGAAAACAAAGCACGGAAAACGCCACCCCTGCCGCCGCCGGTTCAAACGGGGCGTGTCCCGTACCCCCAAACGGCATTTGTGCAACCGCAACCGCAAAAACAGCCGCAAACGCCGGAACATAATAAGCAACATTTACCGGCATCAACAGGGCGATCATTGCGCCGATCACCAGAGAATCCAAGTCGGCAACGCGCACCTCCCGCCGCAAAAAAAGACACATCAGCATCTCGGTCAACACCGCTGTCAGCATAACGGCAAGCGTCATCAGCAGCGGACGAAAACCATAGCGTACAACCGGCAGCACCAGCAGTACCGTGGACTTGTGGACCCGTGCGCTCTTCACCTTTG
>JAHZES010000092.1 GCA_019421725.1 Clostridiales bacterium
CGACCCGTATTATTACGACGTTTACTGTCTTGGGCAATGGGGCGTGTTTGGAAAAACCGTATTTGACGCGCATGCCGTTAACCGGCGGCTTTCCGAAGTGAAGGAACCGTTGAAGCGCGGCCGCTTCACCTTTTCCGTGCGGTTTGACCAGAGCTTACAGCAGCAGCGTATTGTTGACACGGAGATCGGCTGGGAGGACGCGCCGGACGGCGAAATTGCGATCTATGCTCTGCCGGAGCAGCGCGCGCCGTATGTCATTGGGGCTGACACGGCAGGTGAAGGCAGCGACTTTTTTGCCGCTCAGGTGCTTGATAACCGTACGGGCGCGCAGACTGCCGTTTTGCACAGCGCGTTTGACGAGGATGTTTTTGCACAGCAGCTTTACTGTTTGGGACAGTACTACAACCGTGCGCTTATCGGGATCGAGGCCAATTTCAGTTCTTATCCCATTCGCGAGCTGGAGCGGCTTGGGTATGAGCGTCAGGCAGTGCGTATGACGGAAGACAGCTTTACACATGCGCCTAAAAAATCGTTCGGTGTGCGGACCACGGCACAGACGAGACCGGTGATGATCGCAGGGCTGGTGAGGGAAGTGCGTGATAATCCGAAACAGCTGAAAGACCGCGCGACGCTGCTGGAGCTGCTGTCCTTTGTTCGTAGCGAGCGAGGCAGGCCGGAAGCGCAAAGCGGTTCTCATGACGATCTGGTGATGGCACTGGCTATTGCACACTACATCCGCCCGCAGCAAACGAATGAGACGCAAAATACGCCGAAGCGCCGGTCGGTTTTACCGCCGGAGCTGCAGACAGAGCCGGATACGGCAGAAAACGGGGTGATGGAATGGTAAAAAGGTGGATCTTACACTGGCTGGGTATTGAAATGATTTTGAAAAGGCTGGAGCTGTTGGAGCACGCGGCAAAGCCGGAGGAAGCCGAACGGCTGTCGATCCCCGCTGATGTGATCGGCGAATGGCTGAAATAGAGTGGTTCGGCAGAAAGGAGAGCTGTGAATTGACGAATACAAAACTTTGGCAGGAATATGAGGACGGGCTTTTGTTTCAGCGAAAAATGGGATTTGCAGAGAATTTTCCGAAGTACGTGCGATTTAAGGAAGGAAATCAATGGGCTGCACCAACCCCGCGCACCAAAAATCTGCCAAGGCCGGTTTTTAACATGATCGAAATGTTTATCCGAAACAAGCGCGCGGCGGTGTTAAACCAGCCGATCAGCATGACGTTTTCCCCTGCGGAAAGCACGGACGGGGAAAACGGGAACCGTGCAGAGCAAAACGCACAGGATATGACCGATTATGCCAAGCTGCTTTGGAATCGGCTTGGGCAGGATGCGTTAAGCGGCGAGCTGATCGACGACGCGGCAACGCTTGGAACCGGGATTTTGCATTATTATTATGACGACAGCGTCAGAACGCCCGGCAGCAGACCCTGTATTGGAGAAATTCGCGGAGAAAGCATTGATCCGCTGAGTATTTTCTTTGCGGATCCTCAGCTTTGCGATCTTCAGAAGCAGGAATATGTGCTGATCGCCTCGCGGAGACGTATGCGGGAGGTGCGCAGCCTGGCAAAACGGATTGGCTGCAGCCGGGAGACGCTTGCGGCCATTGCGGCGGACGAAGCGGAAGCCGTGGATTACGGGACGGAGCCGGACGGCGGTGAAGAGCTTTGCACCGTGTTGACAAAGTATTACCGCAGGGGAGGAGAGGTTTGTTTTGACCGCGCAACGCGCACGGTGGAGCTGGCGCGCGGACAGAGACTGACTCCGCCGGGCGGCCGCCCGGTTACGATGTACCCGCTGGCGCTGATGGTCTGGAAGCGCCGAAAAAAGTGCATCTTCGGTATCGGAGAAGCGGAAGGGTTGATTCCGAATCAGAAGGCGATCAATTTTAATCTTGCAATGATGCTGCTCAGCGTGCAGCAGACGGCATGGCCGAAGCTGCTCAGTACGCCGGGCGCGATCCGTCAACCGGTCACGAACGAACCGGGCGAGCATCTGATCGATTACAGCGCGGGCGGCGGCGGGATCCGTTATCTCGCGCCGCCGGAGTTCAGTGCGACGGCAGTGGGGCTGAGCAATACCATTCTGGAGCTGAGCCGCTCCATTGCGGGCGTTTCGGACGTTACGACCGGCGAAATTGCACGAGGGAGTCTTGCTGCTTCGGCTATTATTGCGTTGCAGAATCAGGCAAAAACGCCGATCGTGGAAATTCAGCACCGATACTGGGAGGTTGTTCGGCAAATTGGACGGATTTGGGCGCAGCTGATTGGCGCTTATTACGTGATGAGCCGCCCGATGACCGTTACAAGAGAAGGAAAGAGAATCACACGGATTTTTTGCGGAAAGTGCTGCCGGGAGACGGAATTTGATCTGCGTGTAGACGTCGGGGCCTCCAGTGAATTCGGTGAGGCGCTCAGTCAGGCGACATTGGACAGCTTTTTGCAGAACGGATATATCACAGTCGACCAGTATATTGAGCTTGCCCCGGATAACGTGGTTCCGTTCCGGGAACGCCTGAGGCAAATGAGGGCGGAGCAAGGCAGCGGGAGAAGGGGAAAAAACGCCGCCGCAGAAGAAAACGGCGGAATGAAAGAAAACGATGTTTCGGCAGAAGGAAAGGAGTATAACGGTGGATTGCAAAACCTGCGGTAATGAAATGGCGATTACGGGAAGCCGCGTTGCGGTGGAGGGAGATACATCTCCCAGCGAGGAAACAAAAGTGTTCCGTGTGCTGCAGTTTGCTTGCCGCAACCCGCATTGCGCTGCATACGGAAAAACGGAGGAGAAACGTATTTTGCTCAACGGAGAGGAGGAGGCTTGAAAAAATCCTTGCGCGTCCGGACGGCGGTGTCTTTGTAATCGGGAAAGGGGGAAAGGGTTTAAAAAATAAGCCCTGCATCGGTTTGCAGGACAATTGAAAGGAGAGAGCGGACTTATGAACGAAAACAGTAAAAGTGGACCGGAACAGGAAGCGACCGTGCAGCAGACCGCGCCAGCGGAGCAGAAAAAGAACGAGGCCGTTTCGGAGCAGCCGCAGGCAGAAGAAGCCATGCGGGCAGAGCTGGACGCTTTGCGCCGCGAAAAAAGAGACAGGGAGCTTTGTGAAGACGAATCGATGGGCGAACTTTACCGTATGCTGCGGGAGGAAGTGCGGGACCTGGTTGATTTTTCGCAGCAGCAGGGAATCAGGATCGATCCGGAGGATGCGTTCCACGCACTGCTGGTGCAGAATTTTACCAATCTGATTGCACAGGCTGAACGGCGCGGTGAGGAACGGGCGCTGCAAAGCCTGACGCAGATATCCGCCGCAAGCCCTATGGCGCTTGGCGGCAGCCAGCCGCAGCCGGTAACGGATTACGGAAAAATGGATGACGCCGCCTTTGACCGGCTGGTAAAGCGGGCTCTGCGCGGTGAGCTGCGCCGCGGCGTCAGCCTTTGAACAACGGAGAGGAGAAATGAAATATGGCAGATACGACAAATACTATCAGCACAGTAAGCACCGAGAATAAAACGTTTTACGAAAAGGCACTGCTGCGCCGGTTGACGCCGGAGCTGGTTTTTGCAAAGTATGGCCAGTGCAAAAGCGCGCCGAAGCATGAAGGAACCACAATCGATTTCCGTCGGTTCAACGCCATTGCGCCCAAAACGCAGCCGTTGACTGAGGGCGTAACGCCGGACGGCAGCGCGCTGAGCGTTACTTCGGTTACGGCGGCGGTATCTCAGTACGGCGATTTTGTGCGCATCAGCGACGTGCTCGACATGACGGGGATCGATCCGGTGATCACCGAAATGGCACAGGTGCTCGGCGAATCCGCAGGGCTGACGATCGATACCGTTGTGCGGGATATTGTGGTATCGGGAACGTCGGTACAGTATGCAAACGGAAGAGCCAGCCGTGCGGCGGTGGTGGCCGGAGATGTACTGACCGCAGCCGAGATCCGCAAGACCGTCCGCACATTGCGCCGCAATAACGCAAAGCCTCTGGAAAACGGCTATTACATCGGAATTGTTGATCCGGAGACTGCCTATGACCTGATGAGCGACAGCCTTTGGCAGGATATTTCCAAGTATAACGGCGGCCAGGCGATCATGGAAGGAGAGATCGGCAAGCTGTGCGGCGTTCGTTTTGTTGAAAGCTCGAACGGCGCTACGGTTTCAAGCGGCGCGACCTCGGCCATTACGCTTCATCAGACGATGATACTTGGCGCGGATGCTTACGGCGTGGTGGACATTGCAGGAACCTCGCGTCCACAGATGATTATCAAGGGAGTGGAATCCGGCGGTACGGCGGACCCGCTCAACCAGCGCAGCACCGTTGGTTGGAAGGCGCTTTTTACTGCGGTCCGTCTGCAGGAGCTTGCCATGGTGCGTATTGAGCACGCGGTAACAGCCTGATTGCAATAGGATGACAAGGGCTGCGGGAGAGGTTCCCGGTGGGTTGCGGGCGGGGATTTTATTTGAAAAGGAGAAGATCGAATGGAATATGAAAGCAGGCTTCTAGATCCTGAAACGGAAAAAATCGCAAAAGCACTGGCGGCACAGCCAAAGGTGCGTGTACGTATCCCGAAAAATGAACTGAACGAGGACGATCGCGTCGTGCCGGTGAGCGTTAACGGATATAACTATTTTATCAACCGTGGAGAAAGCGTCGAGGTTCCTCAGACGGTGGCCGAGCTGCTGGAAGGCGCAGGCTATATTTGATTGCTGATTGGCGGAAAGGGAGGAGACCCGATGACGAAGGGAGAAGCAAAGGCGGCGGCACTGCGATGGCTGGATGAGGCTACCGTGGGCGGGCGCGCCGCCGACAGTGACGAACTGGCGGATTATCAAAACCGGATGGAAAACGTGTGGGAGACGAAGGCAGCGGAGGAAGTGACCTTGCCGGAGGATTTTTACGCGTTAGAAACAGTGCTTTGCCGCGGATCGGATGAGGATTGGCGGGAATGCTCCGAAGCCCGCAGAGTGGGGAAAAAGGTATTTTTGCTGCCGAAGGATGCTGCCGGAACGCTGCGCTTTTATTATCAACGTTTGCCGCAGAGTGTGAAACCGGATGCCGAGGACGATACGATGCTCGACGTTGCAGCCGGCGCAGAGGATTTACTGGCGCTGCGGCTTGCGGCCGACGCAACGGCGGGAATGGAGGAAAAGTCGGCGGCTTACGCGAGACTGGACGCGCGTTTTCAGTCTGCAGCCCTGGAACGGATGACGCAGGATCACCGGCGGATCCGGATCGAAACGCGCTACGGAGGGCTGGAGTAACATGGCGCAGAAAAGGGTTTTGCAGCTGCAGAGGCTTTGTGGAACAGACCTGAGCCACAGCGCTTCGGACGTTGCGCCGCAGCGCTCGCCGGATTGCCCGAACATGATGCGCAGCGTTCCCGGAAAGGTGCGCAAGCGCATGGGGTATTATTCCGTTGCACAATATGACGGCAGAATCAACGGGCGGTATCGGCTTGGCGACAGCGAAGTAATCCACGCGGGAACGAAACTGTATATTGACGGCGTTGTGCGCTGTTCCTTTATGAACGATGCGCGCAGCAGCGGGTTTTGCTTCGGTTTGCGCCTTTATTTGCTTGACGGCGTTAATTATGTTGTGGTGGAGGGCAGTCAGGTCACGCCGGTTCAGAATCTGGCGAAGGTGCCGCAGGTGACGGTATCGCGTAATCCGGACGGAACGGGAGGCAGCGTGTTGGAAAGCGTTAATCTGCTGTCGGACGGCTGGACGGACGGATTTTACGGCAGCGAAACGGGAAAAACGTATCAGCTGAGCTTTGCAGACCTGAGCAGCACGGCAGTGAGCGCCAGAGTGCTTGAAAGCGACGGCATCTCTTCCAGAACGGTTACAGAGGGCAGCGGTCTTTCGGTGAATCGGGCGACCGGTGTGGTCACGTTTACCGCCGCACCGGGAAAATCACCGGTGGAAGGCAGAGATAACGTGTGGATCACCGCTTACCGCGACCGCGGCGAACAACGAACGCGCATTACAAAAAGCAATATCTGCACTACTTACGGGGAAGCCGGCAGCGGGGCGCGTGTTTTTGTGACGGGATGCCCGAATTACCCGAACCGTGATTTCTGGAGTGAAGCGGATGATCCAACCTATTTTCCGGATATCAATTATTCGGTGCTGGGGCAGGATAACGCGCGGATCGTCGGTTACAGCATCCTTGGCGACAGCATTGCCGCCCACAAAAGCGATGCGGAGGGCAGTATATATGTACGCCGGGGAGAGCTTGTCAGTGAGACTGATAGCTCCGGCAGAAAAAGAACTTCGCTGGAGTTTCGCACCGGCAGCGTTATTACCGGCCGCGGCGCCGTGGCCCCAAAAAGCTTTGCCGTACTTGGCAGCGAGCCGCTGTTTTTAACGGCGCGCGGCGTTTGCGCTTTGACGCCGTCAGACCTGACCGGCGAAAAATACGAGCAGGTCAGGTCCTTTTACATCAACGACAGGCTGACTGCCGAAACGGGGCTGGAACAGGCGACCGCAGTGATTTATCGAGATTTTTATCTGATTGCGCTGCCCGGTGGAACCGTTTATCTGTTGGACGGCCTTCAGAAGGATTATGCGTCCGGGGAACCGTACAGCAATTTTCAGTATGAATGCTTTGTGTGGAACGGGATCCCGGCACGGTGTCTTTGGGTGGACGGCGGCGCACTGTGTTTCGGAGACGAAAACGGGGAGGTTTTTCGGTTTTATACCGATCCGGAAAGCCCGCAAAGCTATTGCGACGGAGAAACTGCAGTTGCGGCGCACTGGCAGACACCGGATTTGACAGGGATCCGGTTTGACCGGCCAAAAGCTTTTCGGCGCTGCAGCGTTCGGCTGGCGAGCGCAGTGGCGACCTCGGTACGCGGAAGCTACCGTAAACCGGGCGGGGCCTGGATTACCGTTATGGATGCCCCAAGAAAGGCGAGGTACCTGAAGTTTTCACGGCTGCAGTTTTCTAAAATGACATTTGGCTGCGACACGACGCCGCGCACCTTAAGCGCAAAGCTGGGAATTCACCGGACGGAAAAGGCGGGATTCCGTTTTTCCAACGCGGAACAGGAGCCGTTCGGATTGGAGGCAATTGCGTTTGAATACCTGGAATAATTTAAACTGAGAAGGGAGAGCGGTATTTTGTCGATTGAAAAATTGCTGACCGCGGATTTTACCGGAAAAGGCGTCAGTGGGCTGCCGGATACGCCGAATCTTTCTGCGGGAGAGATGCAGGCAAAGTTTGACGAGCTGGCCAAGGATGTATTGGCTCCGAAGCTCAACGAGGTGATCGACGAGATTGCGGACGAGGCGGCGTTGAGGGCAGCGCATGAGACAGACCGGAACAACCCGCATGCGGTGACCAAAGCACAGGTTGGGTTGGGCAATGCGGATAACACCGCCGATGCTCAGAAACCGGTCAGCGTCGCACAGGAAGCGCGGATCACGGAAAAATTTAAAGAGGCGAGCGCCGCGACGCAGGCACACGTTGCAAACCGGCAGAATCCGCACGGGGTAACTCCGGAGCAAATCGGGGCGGCAACGCCAGAGTTTGTACGCAGTCTGGTTGCCACGGCGGGAGGAAGCAGCGGAGGGCTGCCGAGTCATTCCCTGTTGGTTAACAGAGAGGATCCGGATCAGCATCCGATCGGGGCAATTTCCGGCTTGACGACGCTTTTGGAGCAGGCTGCAGCGCACCGACAGAGCAGCCAAAATCCGCACGGGGTCACGGCGCAGCAGTGTGGAGCAGTTCCGCTTTCCCGCAAGGTCAACGGGAAAACGCTTTCGGCAGATGTGCAGCTTGTGCCGTTCGATCTCGGGATCGTGATGGAAAGCGGCACATGGACACCGACGCTTCAGGGCAACGCAAATGTCGGTGATCCGTCATTCACCAAGCAGAGCGGGACTTATGTCCGTATCGGCGACCTGGTATGGATCAACTGCGATATTCAGCTTTCTGCCCTGGGAGGGCTGTCTGGCGCGGTGTCCGTGGGAGGGATCCCGTTTATACCGGCCGAAAAAAGCGTATTGACGACAATTTACGATTATG
>JAHZES010000093.1 GCA_019421725.1 Clostridiales bacterium
CAGGAACCCAAAGCGGCGAAGAGTGAGACGGGCGAAGCGCCGCAGGAGCGCAGGATCATGATTATCGGCGCGGGAGAGGCGGCCGATGTGCTGATTCGGGAGATCACCACCAGCAGTTATCTGAATAATTGCAACGTGGTCGCTGTAATAGACGATTCCCCGGCCAAAATCGGGCAGTATATCCACGGGATCCGCATTTTTGGCGGGCGTGATACCATCAAGCAGGCTGCGATGGAGACGAATGCGAATGAGATCATTTTTGCAATTCCGACCGCATCGCTGGAGGATCGCGCGGCGATTTTAAACATCTGCAAGGAAACCGAGTGCAAGCTGGAAACACTGCCCGGCGTTTACCAGATGATCAACGGCGAAGTCAAGATCGGCTCCGTGCGCGACGTCGAGATCGAAGACCTGCTCGGGCGGGAACCCGTCCGGGTCGATCTTTCCAACGTGACAAATTATGTACACGGAAAAACCGTGCTGGTTACAGGCGGCGGCGGTTCCATCGGCAGCGAGCTTTGCCGGCAGATCGCGCAGTACGGCCCGAAGCAGCTGATCATTTTTGATGTTTACGAAAATAATGCCTACGACATTCAAAACGAGCTGCTGCGCAATTTTCCGGACCTGAATCTGATCGCACTGATCGGTTCGGTGCGAGATACCAAACGGATCAATTCCGTGATGGAAACCTACCGTCCGGATATCGTGTATCATGCGGCGGCTCACAAGCATGTCCCGCTGATGGAGGTCAGCCCGAACGAAGCGATCAAGAACAATGTTTTCGGCACGCTGAAAACCGTTCAGGCAGCCGACCGTTGGGGCGTGAAACGCTTTGTCATGATCTCCACCGATAAGGCCGTCAATCCTACCAATGTGATGGGCGCGACCAAACGGATGTGTGAAATGATCATCCAGATGTACAACGGCCGGTCAAAAACCGATTATGTGGCGGTTCGCTTTGGCAATGTGCTGGGCAGCAACGGCAGTGTGATTCCGCTGTTCAAGCGTCAGATCGAAAAGGGCGGGCCCGTCACCGTAACGGATCCGAATATCATCCGCTATTTTATGACGATCCCGGAGGCGGTTTCTCTGGTGCTGGAAGCGGGCGCATTGGCCAAGGGCGGCGAAATTTTTGTGCTGGATATGGGTAAGCCGGTCCGCATCCTTGACCTTGCGGAAAACCTGATCCGCCTTTCGGGTCATATGCCGTATGTTGATATTGATATTGAATTTACGGGGCTGCGGCCGGGAGAAAAGCTTTACGAAGAGCTGCTGATGGATGAGGAAGGCATGGCGACCACTCCGAACAAGCTGATCCATATCGGTCATCCCATTGAATTCAACGAGGCGGAATACGAAGCGGGGTTGGAGCACTTGCGCTCGGTAATGATGGACGACACCGTTGACATTCGTGCGGAGATCAGCAAGCTGGTGCCGACCTTTCATTCGCCGGAGGAAGTGAATGCCCGCCGCGAAGCGGAGCTGAAGGAAAAGGAGCAGGCTGCGCAGGCGGAAAAAGGCGGAGACCCTGACGAGGATTAAGCCGCCCGGAGACGGTTTTTATATCCAAAAAGAACGGAGAGAATGCTGTGTATCAAAACGGGATCAAACGTATTCTGGATTTTATTCTTGCTCTGTTGGGGCTTATTCTGCTTTCGCCGCTGTTTCTGGTTTTGATCGCCGCGATCAAAATCGATTCCCGCGGGCCGGTGCTGTTCCGGCAAAAGCGTGTCGGACTTCACAAAAAATGTTTTCCGATTTTGAAATTCCGCACCATGCGTATCGACACGCCGCGCGATATGCCGACGCATCTGCTGGAAAACCCGGATCAGTATATTACCCGTGTGGGCGGATTTTTGCGCAAGACCTCGTTGGACGAGCTGCCGCAGATCTTGAATATCCTTGCGGGACAGATGGCGATTATCGGTCCCCGGCCGGCTTTGTGGAATCAGGATGATCTGATTGCGGAGCGGGATAAATACGGAGCAAACGACGTCCGCCCCGGTTTAACGGGGTGGGCGCAGATTAACGGGCGCGACGAGCTGCCGATTCAGGAAAAGGCAAAGCTGGACGGAGAATATGTGCAGAGGATCGGCTTTGCTTTCGATGTAAAATGCTTTTTTGGGACCATTGGCGCAGTGCTACGCCACAAGGGCGTTGTAGAGGGGGGCACCGGCGAGCTGGAACGGGAAGCGGCTGCACGGCAGGAAGAGAGCTCCGGGCTCTGCGAAAGCAACAGAAATCACACGGAGCCGAAATAAAGGCTCCGTTTTTTAATGGCAGTAAAACACGGTTTGAAAGTTATGCAAAGGAGAGATAAGATCATGAAGCTTTCAGAAATTGATCGCTCAAGAAAAACCGTATTTTCTCTGGAGGTTTTTCCTCCTAAAAAGAGCAGCCCGCTGGAATCCATTACGAATATTCTCGGTGAAATGCGGCCGTTTGAACCTGATTTTATCAGCGTTACCTTTGGCGCGGGCGGCAGCCTCGCGGATAATTCTACCTGTAAAATTTCATCTCTGATCAAGCACCAGTACGGCATTGAACCGTTGGCGCACCTTTCCTGCGTCAACCTCAGCCGCAGCGAGGTGCTCGGTGTTTTAAAGCAGCTGGAGGAGGCCGGTGTTGAAAATGTGCTGGCGCTGCGCGGTGACCGCGACCCTTCCCGCACACCAAAGGAAGACTTTCATTATGCGTGTGAACTGATCAAGCTGGTTCGTGAAAACAGCGAAATGGGCATTGCAGCTGCCTGTTACCCCGAAACGCACCCCGAGGCGCTTTCTCCGGAGGAAGACCTGCGCCACCTGAAAGAAAAAGTGGAGGCCGGTGCAACGCACCTGATCTCTCAGCTGTTTTTTGACAATCACGATTTTATAGATTTTCTGTACCGCGTCCGGTCGGCGGGCATAGAAGTCCCGGTGGAAGCGGGCATTATGCCGGTTGTGAACAAAAAACAGGTGGAGCGGATGGTTTCGCTTTGCGGAGCCAGCCTGCCGAAAAAATTTGCAAAAATGATGAACCGCTACGGCAACGATCCGGAGGCCATGTATGATGCTGGTATTGCCTATGCCAGCGAACAAATCATTGATCTGGTTTCCAGCGGTGTACAGGGAATTCACCTGTATACAATGAATAACCCCGAGGTTGCGTCACGGATTTGCCGCAACGTCCGCTCCATTATCCGCTGCGTGAACCGTGTGCCGGGTGTGCAGAACTGATCGGAGGCCTTATGAGCGAAGCGTATGAAATAGACCGCGCGGAGGTGCTGCGTTATCTGCACTGCACAGCGGAGGACGATTCCACCCGCGTGTTGCTTGACCGCTGCCTTTTGGAAGTCCGGCAGACGGCAAGGCCGCGTGCGGTTTGCCGGGTGTTTGACCTGGATCGCATCGGTCCGGAATTTGTTTCCTTTGTCGGCACAGGACTGAAGATTCCCGGCAGCGACCTGCAGCACCATTTGAGCGGATGCCGGAGGGCAGTGCTGTTGGCGGCAACGCTTGGCGAAGGGATAGACCGTATTGTCCGCACCGCGCAGGTTACCGATATGGCCCGAGCCGTGGTGCTGGATTGCTGCGCAAGCGCTATGGTGGAATCGGTTTGCAGCGCAGAGGAAGGGCGGCTGCGCGGAGAGGCGGTTTTGCGAGGGGAATTTCTTACGTCCCGCTTTTCTCCCGGCTACGGCGACGTGCCGCTTGCGGTGCAGAAGGATTTTCTGGCGGTGCTGGAGGCCGGGAAACGGATCGGACTTTTTGCTTCGGAGGAAAATCTGTTGATCCCGCGCAAATCGGTGACCGCGGTGCTCGGCCTTGCGGATCACCCGGTAACGGGAGCTCTGGCGGGCTGCAAAACCTGCGCGCTGCGGGGAAAGTGCGAGTTCCGCCGCCGGGGCACGACGTGCTTTACGGAATAAATTCAGAATGGTTGATTAAGGGCGTGATATCATGAAAAATGTTCGGGAATTGCTGAGCGGCGGTGTGGTGCTGCTTGACGGCGCAATGGGAACCATGCTGCAAAAAAGCGGATTGCCTGCCGGGGAGCGCCCCGAGCTGCTGAACCTTTCACACCCGGAGCAGATCACGGCGATCCACCGTGCGTATGTGGAACAGGGTGCGCAGATCATTTACACCAATACTTTTGGCGCAAACGGGCACAAGCTGGCGGGAACCGGCGTTTCGGTAGATCAGGTGGTTGCGGCGGGCGTAAAGGCCGCCAGGGCTGCCGTGGGAGAAAGTGCCTTTGCCGCGCTCGACGTGGGGCCGCTCGGCGAACTGCTGGAACCGTCGGGAAGCTTGCGCTTTGAGGACGCCTATGCGCTTTTTGCCGAGCAGATGACTGCGGGAGAGCGGGCGGGCGCCGATCTGATCGTTGTGGAAACGATGACCGATCTTTATGAGGTCAAAGCGGCGCTGCTGGCGGCAAAGGAAAACACAAAGCTGCCCGTTTTTGTGACGATGACCTTTGAGGAAAACAGAAGAACCTTTACGGGATGCTCGGTTTCGGCTATGGCGCTTCTCTGTGAAGGGCTTGGCGCAGAT
This sequence comes from Clostridiales bacterium, assembly GCA_019421725.1. Taxonomy (GTDB): domain Bacteria; phylum Bacillota; class Clostridia; order Oscillospirales; family Acutalibacteraceae; genus CAKXIK01. Next base: position 4,536 of record JAHZES010000093.1, read on the forward strand.
GCCATCGGTTTCAACTGCTCGCTTGGGCCGGACGAGCTTTTCCCGATTGCGGAGGAGCTTTCGCACTGGACGTCGCTCCCCATGATCGTGAAGGCGAACGCGGGACTGCCAGATCCGGTTACGAATGCTTACAGTATTGACGAGACGCATTTTGCGTCCTCTATGGAAAAGTTTTTGTCGCTCGGGGTTTCTTTGTTGGGAGGCTGCTGCGGTACTACGCCGGAATACCTTGCGCAGCTGCGCAGAGCGGTAAAGGGAAAGGCTCCGTGCGTGCGCGATTATGTACCGCGCGCCGCACTCTGCAGCCCGACAAAAACCGTGGAAGTCAACGGGGTGCGCATTATCGGCGAACGCATCAACCCCACAGGGAAAAAACGGTTTAAACAGGCGTTGATAGAAAAGGATATGGATTATATTCTGGCGCAGGGAGTTGCTCAGGCGGAAGCCGGCGCCGAAATTCTTGACGTCAACGTCGGTCTGCCGGAGATCGACGAGCCCGAAATGATGCGGGAAACGGTGCGCAGACTGCAGTCGGTGCTGGAACTGCCGCTGCAGCTGGATTCCAGCGACCCCAAAGCGCTGGAGATCGGGCTGCGGATTTACAACGGCAAGCCGGTTGTCAATTCTGTAAACGGAGAGGAAAAGTCGCTGCAGACTGTGCTGCCGCTCGTTAAAAAGTACGGAGCCGCGGTCGTGGGGCTAACGCTGGACAAAAACGGGATCCCGCCGAAGGCGGAGCAGCGCTTTGCCATTGCGGAGCGCATTCTGAAGGCCGCGCTGTCTTACGGGATCCACAGAGAAGATGTTTATATCGACTGTTTGACCCTGACCGCCTCGGTGCAGCAGGTGGAGGTTTACGAAACGCTTCGCGCGGTAAAAATGGTGAAGGAAAAGCTCGGTCTGCGAACGGTACTTGGAGTTTCCAATATTTCCTTCGGTCTGCCTAATCGGGAGCTGATCAACCGCTCGTTTCTGCTGCTTGCCATGAATGCAGGGTTGGATCTTCCGATCATTAACCCGAACATTTCTGCCATGACGGATACGGTTGCGGCGTTCAATGTGCTGGCAAACCGCGACCGCGGGGCGGCGCAGTATGTGGAAAGGTATTCTCTTCCGGCAGAAGGAAACGCCGCGCCGAAGGCGGCGCAGCAGGTTTCGGAGGACCCGGCGCAGGCGCTTGGCAGCGCGGTGCGGAAAGGGATCCGGCACGAAGCGGCTGCGTTGACAAAGGAGCTGCTGAAAACGCAGGGGCCGATGCAGATCGTGGACGGTATTCTGATTCCGGCGCTCGACGAAGTCGGAAAAAAATTTGAGGCGGGTATTCTGTTTTTACCACAGCTGCTTCAGGCTGCGCAGGCTTCGCAGGAGGCGTTTTCCTGCATTAAGGACGCAATTGCCGCCGCCGGTACCGGCGGCGAGGACAAGGGAAAAATTATTGTGGCGACCGTTAAGGGAGATATTCACGATATTGGAAAAAACATTGTCAAAACGCTGTTGGAAAATTACGGATTTCATGTGATCGACTTGGGGCGCGATGTTCCGCCGGAAGAAGTTCTCCGCGCGGCAAAGGAACAGAATGTGCGGCTGGTCGGTCTCAGCGCGCTGATGACAACGACGCTCAAGAGCATGGAGGAAACGATTTCTCTGCTTAAGCGCGAAATTCCGGATTGCTGCGTGATGGTCGGCGGTGCGGTGCTTACAGAGGATTACGCGGAAAAAATCGGTGCGGATTACTACGCGCAGGACGCTCGCCGTTCCGTAGCAATTGCGCAGGATTTTTTTGGAAAATTGTAACGCCCTTTTAACAACGGCCTTCTGTTGAAGGTTCGTTGTTTTTTTATTCATAATTTGGAGGTTGAAACAAAAGAAACGGGTATGTTACAATGTTACACAAAATGGTTCGGTAGCGCCGAAAACGAAAGGAACGGTCTTGGCAATGGCGGTCATTCTGGGGATTGACGTGGGTTCCACAACGGCTAAAATTGTTGTGGTAAAAAACGGAGAGGTTAAATATGAACGGTATGAGCGCCACTTTTCTCAGGTGCGGCAAAAAACGCTGGAATTGGTGCAGGGCGCGGCGGACTTTTTGCGCGGCGAGGAAATTTTTTCGGCGATTTCCGGCTCGGCGGGGATGGGAGAGGCACACGCGGCCGGAATCCCGTTTGTGCAGGAGGTTTTTGCAACAGGAGAAGCCGTCCGCCGCTTTGCGCCGCAGACGGATGTCGTAGTGGAGCTTGGCGGAGAGGACGCAAAAATCATCTTTTTTCGCGGAGGAATGGACGAACGCATGAACGGCAGCTGCGCCGGCGGAACAGGCGCGTTTATTGACCAAATGGCGACGCTGCTGAGTGTGACACCGGCCGAACTGGACGAGCTGAGCCTTAACAGCGAGCGCATTTACCCTATTGCATCGCGCTGCGGTGTGTTTGCAAAATCGGACCTTCAGCCTCTGCTCAATCAGGGAGCGCGTAAGGAGGATATTGCTGCCAGTATTTATCAGGCGGTCGTCAACCAGACGATCACCGGGCTGGCGCAGGGCAGGCGGATCGAGGGCAATGTGATGTTTCTGGGCGGCCCGCTGTATTACTGCAAGGGGCTGCGCTGCCGGTTTGTGAAAACGTTGGGGTTGGACGAAGCGCATGCGCTGTTTCCGGAATACGGCCGGTTTGCCGTGGCGCTCGGCGCGGCGATCTATGCCGAAAAAGCGCGTCAGGCCATGACCTATGACGAGCTGGTCGCGGGGCTGACGCGTTCCATTCGGGAGAAAGCCGCCGCCCGGACGGTTGCGCCGTTGTTTGAAAATCAGGAAGAATACGATGAATTTTGCGCGCGGCACGCCAAAGCGTCGGTGCCGGCGGTTGCCCCGAACACTTATTCCGGCGACGCGTACCTTGGAATTGATTGCGGCAGCACAACGACAAAGCTCTGCCTGATCAGTGCCGACGGCCGGCTGCTGGACAGCTTTTACAGTTCCAATCATGGCGAGCCGGTCGAAATCGTGCTTGAGCAGCTGATCCGCATTCGCAGGCTGTGCGGGGACCGCATCCGCATTCGCTCCTCCGCCGTTACGGGCTACGGCGAGGAATTGATCCGCGCGGCGTTTCACCTGGACGGCGGGCTGGTGGAGACCATGGCGCACTTTCGCGCTGCGCGCCACTTTAATCCGGATGTGGAATTTATTCTTGACATCGGCGGACAGGATATCAAATGTTTTCGTGTGCGCAATGAATCCATCGACAGCATCATGCTGAACGAGGCGTGCTCCTCCGGCTGCGGTTCTTTTCTGGAAACCTTTGCAAAGGCGCTTGGCTATACGGCAGAGGAGTTTGCAAAGCTTGGGCTGTTTGCAAAACATCCGGTCGATCTTGGCTCACGCTGCACGGTTTTTATGAATTCTTCGGTAAAGCAGGCGCAGAAGGACGGCGCCGATGTGAGCGATATTTCGGCGGGTCTTTCAATGAGCGTTGTGCGCAATGCG
>JAHZES010000094.1 GCA_019421725.1 Clostridiales bacterium
CTTCAGCGAATGGAAGCTGAAGCTTGCAAAGTCACCAATGGAACCGGCCTGGCGACCCTTATAGGTTGCGCCCGGAGCATGTGCGCAGTCTTCTACAACGATCAGATGATAACGCTTGGCGATGTCCATAATCGGATCCATATCGACCATCTGGCCGCCGTAATGCACCACATAAATTGCTTTTGTGCGGTTGGTCACCAGTTTTTCAACCTGAGCGGGGTCAATGTTAAAGGTGCGCGGATCAATATCGGCATAAACCGGGGTAGCGCCTTCCTTCACAATAACCAGAGAGGTTGCGACAAAGGTGTTCGGGGTAACAATGACCTCGTCGCCGGGGCGCAGACCGATCGCCTGCGAAATAACATGCAGACCGGTCGTGCAGTTGGAAACTGCCAGTGCGTGTTTAACGCCGAGCTTTTCCTTGAACATGTGCTGGAACTCCTGAACCTTCGGACCCATGGTCAGAGAATCCTTGTGCATCGCGGCCAAAACCGCCTTTTCTTCGGCTTCATCATAAATGCTGCCAAAGAAGGAGTAAGGAACTTTCAGATGTACGTTTTCGTCAACGGCATAGCTGCTGGTGATGCCGCCCTCGGATTCCTTACCGACGCTGAGCTGGTTGGATTTGCTGGTTTCACTCATGGGGGTTGCCTCCTTAAATGAATATTGAATACAACCGAGCCGAGTAACGGTTCGGCCGTATTATAGCAATTAAAGCGGGAATACCGATTCAAAAACGCTGTCGCACAGGTGAACGGCGATTCCACGGCAGGAATCGTTATCATCAATGCATACCTGCTCTACCGTCAGTTTTCGAATCAGCTCTGAATAAGCGCGGTGTTTCATGCAGTCGATCGCCGCGCGGAAAAATTCTTCACAGCCGGCGTAGGTGCCGCTGTTCAGAATGATTTTTTCCGGATGAAAAATATTAACGACGCTCGCCAGACCGATCCCCAAATATTCGCCGCACTCATCAATGATCCGCATTGCGTCGGCGTTTTTACGCCGGCAGGCTTCTACCACGTCTGCAAAGCTTGCGTTCGGGCATTCGGGCTGGGCTTTTCGGTAAAGCTTCGCCACGCGCTCCGGAGAGCACATGGCTTCCAGACAGCCATGGTTCCCGCAAAAGCAGAGGTCTCCGCTGCGTTCTACGGTTGTATGGCCGATTTCACCGATCAAAGAACGGTTAAGCTTTCCGTTCACAAATTGAACCGCACCAACGCCGTTGTCAAGATCCAAAAACACAACATTACGCTCGTGAATTCCTCTTTCGTGGCTCAACTGCCAGACGGCGCGCGTAATGGAAACATTTTCAATAAAAACAGGATTGTTAAAGTATTCCTCCAGCTCCTGGCGGACATTGTACGCTTTCCATCGAAGGCTGATAGAGAGCACATAGTTGCTGTCCTCCAGCACAAGGCCGGAAACGGCAATTCCGATCCCGAGAATATTTTCTTCCCGGTTTCGGTTGAGCATCGGCATTACGGCATCGCGAATGTACTGCAAGATCTGTTGGGAGCTGTTTTCGTTTTCGCTGAAGGCGGGAAGAGGAATAGAGCTTTTGTCATAAATCACGCCGGTCAGGTCCGTGCAGCAGACCGTCAGCTTTTCGCTTTCCAAATAAACGCAGATCAAGCGGTAAGCACGCCCGTTAAACTGCAGAAGAGTGGCTTTGCGCCCGACCCGGCTCATGTTTTCCACGCCGGTTTCCGCAACGACGCGCTGCTCCATCAGGTAATTAACAATGTTAGTGATAGACGAAAGGGAAAGCCCGGTTGCCTCCGCGACGGCGGGACGGGAGACAGGCGCATTATTCCGAATAAAATCCAGCACCTGCAGACGGTTCATTTTCTGCATCAGCTGCGCGTTTCCGACTGTTTTTTTTGCCGCCATCATTTTGCTCCTGTCTATTTATTTATCCATTAAATAAATTATATCATTCCATTTGTAAAAGTCAACGGTTTTTCAAGAAAAACAGCAATTTTAAAGAAATAGTTGCCATATTAGAAAAAACAGAGCGAAGAATTCTATAAATCTTTTTTCTTCTGCAACTTTTGTACCAAAAAATGCGTCCGAGTTGCATTGCTTTTCTCTTTGCGTTTTGCTACAATCAAAACGGACCTTATGCGCCGGACAGCCGCAGGAGCGTTAAGCTCTGTGCTTGTCCGGCAGCGGGGCAATTTGATTAGGGAGATGACATTATGCTGGAGATCCGCGGAAAACATTTTTATCTCGATGACAAGGTATTTCAAATTCATGCGGGGGCCATTCACTATTTTCGTACGCTGCCCGAATATTGGGAGGATCGTCTGCTTAAGCTAAAGCTGGCCGGTTTCAACACGGTGGAAACCTATGTGTGCTGGAATCTGCACGAGCCGCAGCAGGGAACCTTTAACTTCTCCGGAATATTGGATGTGGAACGCTTTCTGTGCATCGCGCAGAAGTTGGGGCTTTATGCAATTGTTCGTCCGTCGCCCTATATTTGTGCCGAATGGGATTTCGGCGGGCTGCCGGCGTGGCTGCTCCGGAAACCCGGAATTCGTGTTCGCTGTGCAGAGGAAGACTATCTGAACTGTGTGGCGGATTTTTACCGTGAGCTGCTGCCGCGGTTGGCGGCGCATCAGATCGACCGCGGAGGCAACATTCTGATGATGCAGGTAGAAAACGAATACGGCAGCTTTGGCAATGATAAAGAATATCTGCGCGCGATAGAACACATGATGCGCGAAAACGGAATTACGGTGCCGCTGTTTACCTCCGACGGACCGGATGACGGAATGCTCACAGGCGGAACATTGCCGGATATGCTCAAGGTGGTCAACTTCGGTTCGCGCACCGAAAAGTCGTTTAAAAAGCTGCAGGAATTTGATTCGGACAAACCGCTGATGTGCGGCGAGTTCTGGAACGGATGGTTCGATCACTGGGGAGAGCAGCATCACAAGCGTGAGGTTGAAACGGTAGAGACCGAGCTGAAGACCTTTTTGGAGCTTGGCGCAAGCTTTAGCTTTTACATGTTTCACGGAGGAACCAATTTCGGTTTCACTGCCGGCGCAAACTATGAAGACGCTTACGAGCCCACAGTTACGAGCTATGACGATGACGCTTTGCTGACTGAGTGGGGAGATTATACGCCAAAATACCACGCAGTGCGTAAAATACTGCATGAAGCGGCCGGAATTTCACCGGAACCCCTGCCGTCTTCGCCTGCGCTGCAGAATATCGGCAGTGTTCGTCTGACGCAATCCGCGTCGCTGCTGGACCAGGCGGAGCGGATCGGAGAATGCCACAAAGAGGTGTCTCCCCGTACGATGGAGCAGCTGGGTCAAAACAGCGGCATGATGCTTTACCGTACAAGGCTTGCCGGACCATACGGTCCGCGTACGCTGTTTATCGACGGCCTGCACGATCGCGCGCATGTTTTTCTGAATGGAAAGCTTCTCGGCGTGATTTACCGCAATGACGCTCAGAAGTCGGTACAATTTCCCGCGATTCCGCGCCAGGGCGCTACGCTGGAAATTCTGGTGGAAGCGATGGGTCGGGTCAATTACGGTCCCAAGCTGCTCGATCACAAGGGGATCACCGGGTGTGTCCGCCTGGACAATCAACAGCTTTCGCACTGGGAAATCTTTACCATGCCGCTGGATAATCTTGACCGGCTGCAGTTTGCCGACGGTGTCTGTGCAGAAAAGCCCGCGGTGCTGCGCGGAACTTTTGCGGCCTCCTCGCAGGCGGATTGCTTCGTACATCTGGACGGCTTTACAAAGGGGATCGTTTTTATTAACGGCTTTAATTTGGGAAGATATTGGAAAATCGGCCCGCAGCAGTCACTTTATCTGCCGGGCGTTCTGCTGAAAGAAGAAAATGAAATTCTTGTTTTAGAGCTTGACAGGGCAGAAACCGATACAATTTCCATTACGGACAGTCACGATCTGGGCTGAGAACGTTCAAAGCTTACGCGGAGGGTAAAATCAGCTTGACCAGCAGCATAGCGGTCACTCCCGGGATCCCGGCAACGGCGGCAAAGCCGGCAGATACAAGACTGAGCGGCAGACTCACGCCGGTCCAGATTCCGCTGACGGCAACTGCAAGCAGCGCCAGCTCTCCGCGCAAAATTTCGCCGAACCCGCTGCGCAGAGGATGTTTCTCGCGGGCAAACAACTCAACTCCGCACACAAAGAAAATAATACCGAGAACAGACGCAGCAATTTTCCATTCATTCATAAAAAAACCTCCCAATCCGGCTTTGTGATACATGGCGCCGGACAAGGAGGTTTTCTTTTTTGTTTCAGCGTGCGGCGCAGCCTGCGGCAAAGGGTTGACACCGAACTCCCATCTGGCGCGCTTTCTGAAGCAGAAAGCGGTACTTTGCTTGCAGCGATTCCAGTTCATAAATACAGCTGTCTACAAGATCGCTTTCGCAAACCAGATCAAAACGGGACTGCGCGCAGCGAATTTTTTCTGAAACAGCGCGGAGTTCGCGCAGAATCGATTCCTTTTCCTCCAGATCCGTTGCCGTGGGGCTGATTTTTTCCCGGAGAATTACCGGCAGCCGCTCTACGGCCTTCAAAACGCCTTCCATCATCATAAACCGCCTTTCGCTAAAATTTATATGATTAGGATGGTCATTTATTCCTTGGTTTATACAGGAAAAGAAAAATCTACTGTAAGCAGTAAGATGTATCGGATGATGTATCCTGAAAAAGCTATCGGACAGAGATATCTATTTTAGGAAGAAGCTCTACCTCTGTGCGGCACTTTGGGTAATTCGGGCAGCCGTAATAGCGTTTGCCGCGGCGTTCACCGTCCCGGTGGACGCGCAACACCATCAGTGCGCCGCATTTTGGGCAGTGAGGGATCAGCGCACAATCCGGATTTTCGTAAACAACAGGCTCGCGTGTGTCACAGGTTTCCCATTCAAATCCGATCAGCTCACCGAGAAAGCGGTCCATCTCTTCTGGGGTATAACCGTTTTGCAGCGGAACGTGAACCAGAGGCAGCCCGGCGGCATCGTAAACGGCATCCACAAAACGGTCGCGCTCCACCCGGTCAGGCCGTTGGTGCGTGCTGTCGTCCAGCTCAACGCCGCAAATCGGTATCATGGATTCCGGGTCGCAAAGAAGAAAGTCCACATGCTTCCGGTTTATTTTATTCAGAAACCCGGCGCGGTTTTCTCCGGCTGCAAAAAAGATATCTCCAAGCGAAACCTTGGGACAAATGGTGACCGCAGCTCCGAGATAGGTACGCAGGGTTTGATAAAACTGAAATTCCGCGTCGGTAAGAAAATCGTCGCGAATGCGGTAGGGCAGCGGCTCATTTGCGGTGCTGCGGCGACGGCTGCCGCGGCGGATAAACAGGGCGGTTACCGCGATCAACAGGGCTGCACCAAGCAGAGCGGCAACCAGCTGCACTGCAGTCGAAGAAAAGTCGATGTTCAAAAAGCTTCCTCCTGAAAAACGTACGAAAGGGCTCTTTCTGTTTGGATGGCCGGATATTCTGCACCGGATAGGCAGGACAAATTTTAGACCGGGGTTACGGGTCAGCAGTAACTTCGGTCATCTATCTGTGCCTTCGGCAATAGAGACAGCAGCACGGCGAACGTAGGAGGGGAGAGTAACCGTGATTTCGGTGCCCTCTCCGGGAACGCTGTGAAGCGCAATTTTTCCGCTGTGGAGCTCAACGATGTGCTTGACGATTGCAAGTCCAAGCCCGGTTCCGCCGGAAGCCTTTGAGCGGCTTTTGTCTACGCGGTAAAACCGTTCAAAAATGCGGCCCTGGCAGGATTCCGGAATACCGATTCCGGTGTCGCACACCGTAAGCACGACATCGCCGTTGACCAACGCGGTAGAAACTGTGACGCTGCCGCCCGGTTTGTTATAGCGCACGGCGTTGTCGCAGAGATTCATGATCAGCTCGTCCATCATGGAGCGATTCGCAAATACCGTTACCTCTTCGCCGGAGGACAAAAGCGTTACACCGGCCTTTTGAGCGGGAATTTCAAGCGCAGAAAGAATTTTCCGGACGCTTTCCTGCAGAGAAACCGGCTCAAATTCTTTTTTGGAAACACCCTCGTCCAGCTGCGAAAGCTCGATAATGTCGTTGATCAGCGCGATCAGGCGGCCGGATTCCTTGCGGATTTTTGCGGCAAACACCGGAACGTCCTCTTCTTTGGCAAGTCCGTTTTCTATCAGCTCCGCGTAGCCAGAGATGGAGGTCATCGGCGTTTTCAACTCATGGGAGATATTAGCGGTAAAATCCCGGCGGGATTTTTCTGCAAGTGTTTTTTCTGTGATATCCAGCGCAAAGCAGATCGAGCCGATTACATGATCCTTGTGCATGGCGGGGCTGACGAATACCTGTACATATCGCCCGCCAGTGTTCAATACGATGGAACTGGATTTCTCTCCGGCAGAATCCTCCACAGCCTGCAAAAGCTCCAGATTGCGCGTCAGCGTCAGAAGGTTGCGGCCGGTGTAGTCGCCGGGCTTTGCGTTTAACAGCGCCGCGGCACTGTGGTTGATCAGGAGAATATTGCGGTCGGTGTCAAGAAGGATCAACCCTTCGGACATATTTTCGCTGATGAGTGTAATACGGTCCTTTTCGCGTTCCAGCCGTTCCTTCTGCGACTGCAGGCTGCTTTGCTGGCGGCGGATAGCGGCTAAAAACGGAGAAAGCTCCTCATAAATATCATCGGGATCCGCATCGTAAAGATGGGACTGCAGTGCGTTGACCGGCGCCAGAATTCGTTTGGTCAGCACGGATGAAAGGATCAGGCAAAGCACAAACATAAAAACGCAGACAATAATCAGCAAAGGAACAGTGCTTTGCGCCACCCAGCGAAAACTGTGCGCAGCGCGGGCAACCCGCAGGATCCGCCCGTCCGAAAGCCTGAACGCATAATAATACATGGTTTCGTCAAGTGTTCTGGAGTGGCGCAGTGCAAAACCCTCGCCGCTCTGCCTGGCTTCGATGATCTCCGGACGGGAAGAATGGTCTTCCATATTCCCGGCGCTGCTTTCACTGTCATAAACGACGGTGCCGTCGTTGTCGATCAGCGTGATGCGCAGCTCGGGGTATTGGCTTTTCAGCAATGGCAGATAGGTCTCGCCGCTGATTTTTTCTCCGGCGGAAGCAAGCTGACCGGCGGCTTTCAAATCGTTTTGGACCTGTGTGCGGTAAATATTAAAAAAGATTACAATCAGCAGCGCCGATGTAAGCAGAATAGAAACCGCCCCCACCAGCAGCATGTGCTTTTTGATTTTATGTTCCAAGAGGAATGTACCTCCTTTTTTGGTTGAAAATATGATTATTTAAAGAAGCCCGGCAGCTCTCTGCGAAAAATCGCGCGGTGTCCCTGTTATTCTCCGATTTTATATCCGACGTTGCGTACGGTTTTGATTAGGGAGCCGGACTCGCCAAGCTTTTGGCGAAGCGTTTTGATGTGCATATCCACCGTGCGGGTCTCCCCCTCAAAGTTGTATCCCCAGACGGACTGCAGAATTTTTTCACGTGTCAGCACTAACCGCTGGTTACGCAGCAGCAGCTTGAGCAGCTCATATTCCTTATAGGTCAGCTCGCAAACACTTCCGCCTGCAGTCACCACGCGCCGTTTATCGTCCAGCAGAATGTCTCCGTAAGAAAAGACGGTGTCCGGTTCCGGAGCGCGTTTGCTGCGGCGCAGAACAGCCTTCACGCGGGAAAGCAGCTCCATGATGCCAAATGGCTTTGGAATATAGTCATCCGCGCCCAAATCAAGCCCCTTTACCACGTTCAGCTCCGTTGTTTTTGCGGTGACCATAATGACCGGAACCATTTTGGTTGCAGGATTGGCGCGCAGCTGGCGAAGGATCTGCAGACCGTCCTCTTCCGGAAGCATAATGTCCAGCAGCACAAGGTCAGGAATCTCCTTCCGGCATGCGGCCCAAAAGTCGCTGCCGCCCGAAAAACTCTCTGCGGTGAAGCCGCCGCTGCGCAGCGCATAATCCTCCAATTCCCGAAAGT
>JAHZES010000095.1 GCA_019421725.1 Clostridiales bacterium
ACAGATAAGAAAGGAGCGCGACGGTTTTGAAACAAAAAGGAGTCCTGTGGAATTGTGGAATTCCGGCTGCCATTGCGGTGGCGGCCGATTTACTTGTGTTCCAGCTGTTTTCGGCGCTGTCGGTAGCCGGTTGGGTTTCGGCGGCTTGCGCGTGGGTTTCGGCAGTTTGTACCGGTTTTTTGGTATTGTTTGCGCTAAAAGGCGGTTTTCCGTGTGAACTGGGACATGCTTTGAATGAACTGACTTATTGCGGTTTGGCCGGATGCCCGGCTTTGGCGGTCGATTTGGCGGTGTTTCTGGTCGGAATGCACTTTTGGCCGATTTCGGCTTTTTTGTGGAAAGCGGTTGGCGCGCTTTTTTCGGCAGCGGCGTTTTTTCCGTGCAGAAAGGCGCTGCAAAAGCCTCTGCAAAGGCTGCATGTGTTTTTAAACGAAGAAACCATCAGCTACCTGTTTTTTGGAGTTTTGACCACTGCAGTCAATATCGTTATACATTGGGTCCTCAGCGAGAAATGCGGGATCAATCCAATGGTGTCAAATTCGGTCGCATGGATTGGCGCTGTGGCATTTGCCTACGCCACCAATCGCCGATATGTTTTTAAAAGCCGCACAACCGGCGCCGGTCTTTGGCGGGAGCTTGGGCTGTTCCTTGTGGCGCGGCTTCTTTCCCTCGGTGTGGACGAAGGCGGAATGGCTCTTTGTTTGTATGTGCTGCATATGGATAATATGCTTTCCAAGGTGTTGATGAATGTCATTGTCGTTATTTTGAATTACTTTGCAAGCAAATGGATGATTTTCGGAAAGAAAGAATCACAGCGGTAACTTTCTGAGGATGGATATGGTACAAATTGGCGTCTCCACGGCGTGCCTGTACCCGGAAAAAACCGAGCAGGCTCTGGCAGAGCTGCTGCGGCAGGGGTTCCGGCAATTTGAATTTTTCTTTAACAGCGCAGGCGAGCTGAGAACGGAGTATCTTCGGGAAATTGAAAAACAAATGACGAGCTGCGGAGCCAGAGCCGTTTCGGTGCATCCGTTTTCCTCCGGAATCGAATCCACCTTGTTTTTTTCGGCATATGAACGCCGGTTTTCAGATTCGGTGGAGCTGTATAAGCCGTATTTTGAGGCCGCGGCACAAATAGCGGCGCCGGTTCTTGTTCTGCACGGTGATAAAGCGCAGGCGATTCCCGAGCAGGAAAGCTTTGAGCGTTTTGCGCGGCTGGCAGAGGAAGCCATGCGGTTCGGTGTAACGCTTGCGCAGGAAAATGTGCGCAGCCGCCGGAGCGCGTCTTCGGACGTGATTGCACGGATGCGCAGCTTTTTGGGAGACCGGGCGGCGTTTGTGCTGGATTTAAAACAGGCGGTCATGGCCGGAGAGGATCCGCTTGCCATGTGCCGCGCAATGGGCGGCGGGCTGCGCCACTTGCATCTGAATGATTTTTCCGCACAGAACGCCTGTCTGTTGCCCGGGCAGGGGAGCATGGATTATTGTGCGCTGTTCCGGCAGCTGCAGAAGCAGCATTTTGCGGGAACGGCCGTCATTGAAGTGTATCGGGAAAATTTCGGGCAGAGAGAAGAGCTTTTTCGTTCGAAGGAATGGCTGGAAGCCCTGCAGCAAGGGTCAGATCATCTGAAGTGAAATTGAAGAGTTACCGGTTTTCCCGGATGTTGCGAAAGGAAGGTCCATCATGAAGTGCCCGTATTGCAGTTATGAAGAAAGCAAGGTTATCGATTCAAGACCGACAGATGAAGGCGAGCGCATTCGCCGTCGCCGGGAATGCCTGAAATGCGGCAAGCGTTTTACAACGTATGAGGTGATTGAAAACGTGCCGCTGATCGTTGTAAAAAAGGACCGTTCGCGTGAGGCGTTTGACCGCGGAAAGCTGCTGCGCGGTTTGCTGCGCGCCTGTGAAAAACGGCCGGTAACGCTGGAGCAGGTGGAGCATATGGTGGATGAGATCGAATCCCAGCTGCAAAATTCGCTTGAGCGTGAGGTGGCTTCCACAAAGATCGGAGAATACGCGATGGAGAAGCTCAAGGCGGTGGATGAGGTGGCATATGTTCGTTTTGCCTCTGTATACCGCCAGTTCCGCGATATCAATACGTTTATGGATGAGCTGAATAAGCTGCTGAGGGACCGGTAAGACCGAAGCGCTGCAAATTAAAAAACATCCTGTCCACGAACCGCGCGGACAGGATGTTTTTGATTTTCGGGAAGCCCCAAAAGCTTTTGCCGGGCAAAACCGGCGTGTCTATTTTGCATTCCGTTACAGCAAAACGGACGGAACTATTCATCACAGGGAACGCAGGCAATGATTGCATAGGATTCACTCAAAGAATAGAAACCGGAACGGGCAATTACTTTTCGGCGCCGGTGTCTCTGTAAAGGTTGAACCGGAACAGTTTGCTTTCGTCTTCGCTGTTTTCGCAGATTACAGAGGCCTCGGCAATGGAGCCGCCCTCAATCAGCTTGGTCAGGCCGACCAGCTGGCAAAGCTTGCTTTTCAAATTCAGGCGGTCGCCTTCATCGGTAACCAGAAAAACATTACCGGTGCACTGGTCAAGAACCTTCAAAAAATCGGGGACATTAATGTTGTGCAGAGAAATTGTAGATGCCATGGTCAATCATCCTTTCATACTTTTCTTTGATTGCCTGTACCCTTTTCGGAACAGCCGCCAAGCGGCATGTTCGGTGGAGCTCTTTTGCTTCACTAGTCTCAGTATAGCAGATTATGAAAACATTGTCAATTAAAAAGATTAAAAATAACTGGTGAATAGATGCAAAATTATTATCATATATTTGTGCAATAATACTAATGACATATTTGAGCTTTGATGCAACAACCAAAAAGATATATTTTTTTTGGTACTATAAACAGCTTTTATAATACGATGTGTGCGCCGGAGACGGGGCGGTCGCTTACGATCCGCCCGTCGCGAATTTCAACCGTGCGCTGTGCGGCGCAGGCGACCCGGCTGTCGTGCGTAATCAGCAGAATGGTTTTGCCGTCGCGGTGCAGGCGGTGCAGCAGCTCTACGATTTCTTCTCCGGCGAGGGAATCCAGATTGCCGGTCGGCTCATCGGCCAGCAGGAGAGAGGGCCCTGCAGCGATTGCACGGGCAATTGCCACGCGCTGCTGCTGCCCGCCGGAGAGCTGCCATGGCCGGTGTGTCATCCGCCGCTCCAGCCCGACGAGACAAAGCGCTTCACGGGCGCGCTTTTGGCGTTCCGAACCGGAAAGCCCCCTGTAAACCAGCGGCATTTCAACGTTTTCTTCGGCGGTCAATCCGGCAATCAGATTAAAGCCTTGAAAAATAAAGCCTATTTCGCGGTTTCGTACGCGTGAAAGAAAAGAGTCTCTGCAATGTTCCATTCCGATTCCGCGAAACTGATAGGTTCCGCTGGTTGGCAGGTCGAGACATCCGATGCAATTCATCAGAGTGGATTTTCCGGAACCGGATTGCCCGATGATGGAAACAAATTCTCCCTCCTGAACGCGGAAGGAAACGTCATGAAGCGCATGAACCTCGTTTTCGGTGCCTTCGTGGTAACTTTTAAATACATGCTGCAGCAGAATCAACGGCGTTTGAACCGACATGTTTTTCGCCCTTTCCGAGTTATTCTGTTGTTTAGAATAACCGGATTCTTTGGGAAAACACAGTTTTTTTCCGATTTTAAAAAATAAAGCTCGGACCCGAGAAGAACGGGGTCAGATCTGCTGCACCCAAAGCCCGTCCCGGCTGCAGCAGCAGAAAAGCTTTCCGCCATACATCCGCGGAAACCGGACCTCGCCGCTTTGCTCCGGGTAAAGCCGTACCAGAAGTACCCGGTCGCAGCAGACATAGGCAATGAACCGCAGATAATGCTGCTTGCTCATTTCGTGCGGAGACGTCAGGTAAAAGTCGTTTTCCACTGTTTGAACCTTCAGCAGATGCGCGGAATCAGACGGCGCGGGCTTTAAAGGCGACAGCTTTCTGCCGCAGCAGCAAATTTCTGCTTCTGTGGTAGAGGCTATTACGTTACCGCAATTCGGACATACATAGAACTTAATTTTTTTTCATATTCCCCCCCGTCCGCTTCTCTGGCGTTCAAGTCGCCAAGAAGCATTTTTTCCAAATTGACATCCAACCGTGCAGAAAGCTCCGGCAGCAGGGAAACATCCGGAAAGCCAAGCCCCCGTTCCCATTTTGAAACGGTGCGGTCGCTTAAATGCAGGGCGTCGGCAAGCTGCTTTTGCGTCAGCCCTTTTTCCTTGCGCAGAGTGCGGATCAATTCCCCTGTTTTTTCAAAATTCATTTCGAACGCCCTTCTTTACGGCTCGCTGCAGCGGACGTGTCTTCAGTATAATTGATCAACCAACGCTCCGTAGAGTTTGTGGCTGTACTTTTGCCCGGGCTTGTGGTAAAATAAGATTCAGAATCAAATATTGGGGGTGCTGTTCGGATGAGCCAAAAATTTGGCGAAAAAATAAGGAAATATTTTCTTTTTTCGGTGCGGGATTCGGTTTTGACTCTGTTGATTCTGGTTATAACGACGGGTCTGTGTTTTTTGCTGCGAATGTTTATGGAGGGCCCGCAGGATGTTTCTGTGATTTATATTTTAAGCGTGTTCCTGATCTCTTGCTTTACGCAGGGATATTTTTACGGCGTGGCTGCCTCGTTGATCGCGGTGCTTCTTGTCAATTGTCTGTTTACGTATCCGTATTACCATCTGAACTTTACACTGACCGGATACCCGGTAACCGTATTGTGTATGCTTGTGGTGGCAATTATCACCAGCATGATGACAACGCAAATCAAAAAACAGAGCGAGGTACGGGTGGAGGTCGAACGGGAGAAGATGCGCGGCAATCTGCTCCGTGCCGTTTCACACGATCTTCGTACGCCGCTGACCGCTATTTTAGGTGCAAGCTCCGCCATTTTGGAAAATCATGAATTGCTTTCCGAACAGGAAGGGCTGGAGCTTGTGGCGGGGATCAGGGAGGATTCCCAATGGCTGATCCGTATGGTGGAAAACCTGCTGGCGGTGACCCGGTTTGAAGCGGGAACGGGAACGAGACTGAACAAGACGCCGCTTCCTGTGGAGGAGGTGGCCGCCGAGGCTGTACAAAAGTTTCACAGGCAATTCTCGGAATGGCCCGTTTCGGTTGCGGTGCCGGAGGAGTTGCTGATGGTGCCGATGGATGGAATGCTGATTGAACAGGTACTGATCAATTTGTTGGAAAACGTTGTGCTGCATGCGACCGGTGCAACGCAGATATGGCTGAATGTGACGGACGAAAAACAGAGTGTTTGTTTTGAGGTGGCTGACGACGGCTGCGGGATTGAGGAGAGCCGGCTGCCGAAGCTGTTTGACGGAGCGGTAGGCAGTTCGCGGGGAGATTCGGACGGTCGGCGCAACATGGGAATCGGTCTCTCCGTGTGCCGGACAGTTATCCGTGCGCACGGTGGAGAAATTACGGTATACAATCGAAAGCAGGGCGGCACAGATTTTCGCTTTGTGTTGCCAAAGGAGGATAAGGCTTTATGAAATGCCCGTTTACGATTTTGATAGCGGAAGACGAAAGCAATATTGCAAGCTTTATGACAACGATCCTGACCGCCAATGGATATCAGGTCATCCGCGCGCAGAACGGTTCCGAAACTATGATGATGGTAACGTCGCACAGTCCGGATTTGATGATCCTGGATCTGGGGTTACCGGACATGGACGGCAGTCAGGTAATCCGATCCGTTCGCAGTTGGTCTCAGATTCCGATCCTGATAGTCTCGGCGCGCACACATGAGCGCGACAAGGTGGAAGCGCTCGATTTGGGAGCGGATGATTACATCACCAAGCCGTTTGGAACAGCGGAGTTGCTTGCGCGCGTCCGTACGGCTCTGCGCCGTCTGCACATTAACAACGGTGCGCAGGATGCCCTGCAGACCGGTCAGTTTTCCTGCGGAGAGCTGACGGTTGACTTTGACCGCCGCCGGGTGTTTGTAAAGGAAAACGATGTTCATCTGACTCAAAATGAATATAAAATTGTGGCGCTGCTGGCTGCTTATGCCGGGAGGGTATTGACCTATGATTTTCTGATCCGCAGTATATGGGGCCCGAACGCCGGAGAAGACAATCAGATTCTGCGTGTCAATATGGCAAACATTCGGCGGAAAATTGAAAAAAACCCCGCCGATCCGCATTATATTTTTACCGAAATGGGAGTCGGGTACCGTATGGCGGAAGGACGGTAAGAAAAACAGACAGCAAAACGCACTGCCTGCCGTAAATTGCGGCGGGCAGTGCGTTTTGTAAAAGAAGCTCAAAGGAGGTTCAGCGTAAAGAGGCGGCGCTTGCTGGCAAGCCAGATCAATCCGTTTTCGTCACGGGTACAGGTCTGTACGTGTCCGGGGGATGGAATTGAGTCAAGGCGGCGGCCGTCTGAAAGAGAAAACATTGCGATTTCATTCATTGTGAACACCAGCAGGCGTTCTTTGTCCAGAACAAGCAGGTCGGTGGGACGATTCGCCTCAGATTCCGACTGCAGAGCTCCGATTTGAAAGCTGCCCTGCGGCTCCAGCGATTGCTCGTCGAACAGTTCCACACGGCTTTCCATTGCGCTTGTATCACAAAGAATTACACAGATCCTGCCGTCGGCAACCGCCAACCGGCGGGGATACACGCCGGACGGAAACTGGTACCGGTCTGTAACACTGCCATCGGTCGCAATTTTCAGGAGGTAAAAGCAATCGTCCCGCGCGTCCATTCCGCTGGCGGAGCCACTGGTGACCGCGTAAAGAAAATGGGCGCCGGCGGCCAGGTGCTCCATTGCCTGGCCTGGAATCAGATCGAACCAGGAGGAGACCCTTCCGGTTGCGGGGTCGATTCGACTCAGGCCGCCGCCAAACGTGCCGTAGCTTGCATACCAACCGGTCCAGACCGCGCCGTCCGGCCCAAGGACGCTCTTGGCATGCGGACGGATCATCTGCGGCGCAACGGAACGCAGGGATTTTGGGTTGACATTGTGATGCTGATCCCACGGAAGAGCGGGGTCGTAAACGATATGATCGCCGCCCGCGTAGGAAGAGAGATAAAGCTTGCCATCCAGCGGGACCATGCCGTAAACCTCGCCGCCCGCGTTTGTAACGCCGCAGCTGTTTTCGCTTTCGCCGGTTTGGGGGTCATAACGGAAAATAGTCTGACCGAATTCGCAGGAGCCCCAGATCGCGCCATTCGCTGCAGTGAGAGTCATAATGGCGGTAGACGGCGCTTGGGCGGGAATTCTCACAAACTGCAGAGCGCCGTTCTGCCAGAGAAACAGCTCCTGACCGATTACGCCGATTTCGCAGCCGGACGCGGTTTTCAGACCGCGCAGCCCGGGTAGGTGCTGGCATAAACCAGACCGTCGCCTCCTCTGGCAAAGTTCCAGAGATATGTTTCGCTTTCCAGCCGCAGCGGTTCAAGAAAGCGGCGTTCCGCCATCAAAAAACAGTGCAGGCTGCCGAGATGGTCGCAGGTGCCGACCAGCAGCTCACCGCGATCCTCCAGCCACAGCAGTGCCCATGCGCCGCAATCGTTCGGCAGTTCATACTGTTCGCTCTGCAGCGTTTCGGTGTCGATAATGATCAGGCAGCCGGCAGCTTCGGCGGCGTAATTGCTGAGCACCAGCTTTTCGCGGCCATCGTACGGATCCTTCGGAATCAAGATTTTGTTCAAAATACAAAAGTTGCGGCAGGGCTCTCCCCGCAGAGTTAATATCATGGCAGCGACCATCCCTTTGCGTTGGTTTCTCTACGCTTTTGCACCGTAAAGGCGAGATGAAAGAGAACAAAATGCGGGCGTTTTCTAAGTGAGGCGCCGTTGTTTTGGCCTGAAAGCGCAGGAAAAATAACGGCTGCTGCAAAAATGAATTTGCAGCAGCTGTTGCTTACCGCCCGACTGCAGGCGGGAAATTCAAATAAATTAATCGTGTGCTTTGGTGCGGATCTCTTCCAGAATGCGTGCAAGAAAATCTTCTACGC
>JAHZES010000096.1 GCA_019421725.1 Clostridiales bacterium
CATTTTTCTGGAAACCGGCTGCTTGAATTTAACACAGGAGGAGATCCTGCTGTATCGCGTTCAGGATATTACGCTGAAGCACTCGTTCGGGCAAAGGATATTTGGCGTTGGTACGGTGATTTTACAGTCTTCAGATAAATCAAATCCGGTCCTGGAGCTTAAAAACATAAAAAACCCCCGCCGGGTGAAGGAAATGATTCACCGGCAGGTTGAAGAGATGAAGATTTCGCGCAATATGCGGCTGGGTGAAGTTTTGGAAAGCGGAGACCGCTGCTGCGACCCGGCTGCGCACGAAGCGGAAAGCACGGAACATATCGGCTGC
The DNA here is from genome assembly GCA_019421725.1 of Clostridiales bacterium. Taxonomy (GTDB): domain Bacteria; phylum Bacillota; class Clostridia; order Oscillospirales; family Acutalibacteraceae; genus CAKXIK01. The sequence goes on from JAHZES010000096.1 coordinate 323, forward strand.
GACTGCGAATCTTGACCTTACAGCAGACGTGTCCCGTTGATAACAAGCTCAAAGGTAAGGTCCAAACAGGCGGCGGCTTTGCGGCACAGCACCATACGGGAAAGAAAAATTTCAAAATACTCCATTACCGGGCAGATTGCGGTGTCGATGGTGATTTGAAGCGTAATTGTTTTTTCTTCTGTCTGCACCTGCAGAACGGCTTCTTCCACAGCGTAATTGACGCGGTCATGAATATCGTTGGAAACGGTGTTTTTGTTGCGTACACGCGTACGGCGTACGTCGCTTTTGTCGGAAAGGATCAGCGCAGAGGCGATCGGGCTGACTGCGGCGGCGGTATTTTCATCGTGGTGGCCGATGGCGGTTACAATTTGTGCGGTTTCTTCGGCCGGCATTCCAAGGCGGCTTAGAATGGAAAACGCCATCAGCGCGCCGCTTTGCGCATGGTCGACCCTGTTAACAGTGTTGCCGATATCGTGCATATAGCCGGCGATGGCGGCCAGCTCGCAGGTGCGTTCGCCGTAGCCCAGCTGGCGCAGAATGGCTGCTGCATAATCCGAAGAGCGCTTGGCGTGTGCAAATCCGTGTTCGGTAAAGCCGATAGCGCCAAGTACGCTGTTGCCTGCCTGAATATAGGTATTGATCTCGTGGTCGTGCAGGATCTGTTCCAGAGTGATCGGGGCTGAATTTTGCATAGACTTTGTTCCCTTTCTCTTGTGGGGCGCTTCGTTTCGCTATCCCTGTTTTTCCCATTTCATTTCCTTTTTTTATTATACCATGAATGCCTATGAATTTGTTACAAATTCATGTATTTTTGTCGCAATCCGTTTCTGCGGCGTTGCATTTCCGTATTTCGAATACTACAATAAAAGCAATGCGTTTCTGCGCTACGCAGCCGTTGGTAAAATTCAGTTCAGGAGGGTATGGAAATGTCGATTCTTGTAACAGGAGGAACCGGATATATTGGCAGCCACACTTGCATCGCATTGACCGAGGCCGGTTATGACGTGGTAATTGCCGATAACTACTACAACAGCAAGCCGGTGGTTTTAGAAAGAATCCGCGAATTGTCTGGGAAGGACCCGGTGTTTTATCATTGTGATATCCGTGATCGTGCCGGGCTGGATAAAATATTTTCAGAACAGAAGATCGAATCGGTGATCCATTTTGCAGGGCTGAAGGCGGTAGGTGAATCCTGCCACATTCCGCTGAAATATTTTGATAATAATGTTTCGGGTACCGTAGCCTTGCTGGAGGTGATGGCGGCCCACGACGTGAAGAAGATTGTATTCAGCTCATCCGCAACGGTTTACGGTTCCGACAACGTGTCGCCATTGGTGGAGGATATGCACATTGGCAGCGTAAGCAATCCCTACGGCCGCACCAAGGTGATGATTGAAGAGATTTTGAACGACCTTTACGCTTCTGATAACCGTTGGAGCATCTGTAAGCTGCGTTATTTCAATCCGATCGGGGCCCACAAAAGCGGTCGGATCGGTGAGGACCCCAACGGAATTCCGAACAACCTGATGCCTTACATTTCCCGTGTGGCAGTCGGAAAGCTTAAACAGCTCACTGTTTTTGGAAACGATTATGACACGCCGGACGGAACCTGTGTGCGCGATTATATTCATGTGCTGGATCTTGCCCGCGGGCATATCAATGCGGTGCAGAAAACGCTTGCAGATACCGGGCTGTTTACATATAATCTTGGAACTGGGCACGGTTACAGCGTATTGGATGTTGTCAATGCCTTTATCAGAGTGACCGGGCAAAATGTACCGTATCAGATTGGGCCGCGCCGCGAAGGCGATCTTGCCTGTGTGTATGCCGACGCAAGCCGGGCAAAAACAGAGCTCGGGTGGGAGGCAGAGTACGGAATAGAGGATATGTGTGCCGATTCCTGGCGTTGGCAGAGCCAGAATCCGGACGGCTACAACAGTTAGTGCTTAAAACAGAATAAAGCTGGCGGCCGATCGGAAGCGTTTTCGATCGGCCGCCAGTTTTTTAAAATCAGCAGCAAAGATTCTTTTTGCTCAAAAAACGATTGTTAAGCTCCAGGGGAATATTGCAGCGGAGCCCTCGCTGCGTCATGCTGTACAACTTAAAGGTCATTAAATCGGGAGGAACGCAAAGAGCCTGGCAAGTTTGAAAAAAGTCATATCCGTATTCTCCTGCAAGAGAAAGAACATCGGCATCGTCGATCAGGTAATCGGCGGCGAAGTAATTTGCCTGTGACTCTGTTTGCGTTACCATGTTGAACAGCCCAAAATCACGGAGGGGCGCTGTCATCAGCTCTTTGCGGTGCAGAATAATGTGCGCCGCTTCGTGCATGGCAACCAACCGCTGTTCGTGTTCGTCCAGCTTTTCGTTGATTACGACAAAAAGAATGCGGTTGACAAAATAACAAAAGCCTTTCAGTCCTTCGGCGGAAAAGGCATCTGTCCAACGCACATAAACGCCCATTGAGTTCAGCAGTTCAAAAGGGTCGTCCGTGCGGTATTTTTCTTTAATTTTCTGTACACGGTTATAAATTTCCTGCGCATCCATGACGAAACACCTCCCGCAAGCTTCCCTGCGGTGGTCAAAAATGATCGTCGCAGAAAATCTGTTCTCAGGTTCGCAATTTAAAAATCATTTTCCGGACGAAGAAAATTTTTCGCGCGCAATTTCCTTGGATTCCAGATAAAGCTTCTGAATTTCCAGCATAAAAGCCACGCGATCCTCTTCGCTGAGTTCGCCGCCGGCAAAAGCAACCTTGGCCTGTTCCAAAGCGTTTCGGGCGCCGCGTTGCCCTGCGGCTCCATAACGTTCGGCAGCGACTGTCAAAAATTCCTCGTCTTCTGTGCGCAGATAATTGACATCCACACCGAAGATGGCGGCCAAATCATCGTAAACGCTTCTTTTCTTTGGATAGCTTTCTCCTTTTTCATAGCTGATGACAGTACGCAATCCAAGCCCGGCCTGCGCAGCAAGCTGAGCCTGTGTCAGCCCTGCTTCCCGGCGCAGCTGACGAACCTTTTCTCCAAATTTCATGGGACAAATCCTTCCTTTCGCTGAGCTGGCGGCTTTTTCTTGAAATCAAATTCAAAATGTGCTGAAAAAGCGCATAAAAAGATTAAATTTGATTGACAAATGCAAATTAGCTGCATATAATGAATATATGCGGATAACATGCATATATCATAACGCAAGCTGCATGTTTTGTCAAGCGGTTAAAAGAATTTTTATAAGGCAAAACAATTACAGGAAGGGAAGAGTGGAAAATGAGCGGAGTAAAGGGGCATATGACGGCAGAAGGCCTGGAAGCAAAAGCGGAAATGATGCTGAAAGCATATCTTGGCGGTAATTTTGGAATGCTGCAGGCGGTGAATATGGAGAGAATGGCAGAAGAATATTTCGGGCTTTCCGTTCGTTACGGCCCGCTTTCCGTGCAATCTGTCAGCGTCTGGAAGCAGACCGGTCTGCATTTTGCAGACGGTTCCGTCCACCTGATTCCGGCGGGCACGATTCTGGTTGACGATTCTCTGCGCAGCGAAAAGCAGCGGGGCCGGCGCAATTTGGCTATTGCAAAGGAATGCGCGCGGCAGCTGCTGTTTTGGAAAGAACCGGATGCAGAGGCCCGTGCGGCGCACATGCTCCCGGTGCAGTCAGTGGTAACGCCGCAGCAACTGCGTGCGGCCTGTACGGTGAATGAATGGGAAGTCAATACGCTGGCATCGGCAATTTTGATGCCGGCGGCTGTCCTGAACACGATCCTCAGCCTTTTTTATGCAGACGCGCCGATTTGTGTTTACGGGCGAGGCCGTTTTTCAGCATCGGATAGTCGTCTGCTGGACACCCTGTCGTCAATTTTAGGCGTGACCCGTTCAGCGCTGGTTCTTCGCCTGTGGCAGATGCATAAAATTGCGGTGCTTCCAAACCCTGAGGTTTGCAGCGCCGGAAGAGAAAAGCAGGGCAGAAAGGCGGTCTGATTTACCAGGGAAAGCCGGTGGAGGAAAATGCTTCATTCGCTTCTGTCAACAGTGTGCGGTCGCCGATGGATCCGCTTCCGCAGGCTGAGCGGTACAGGGAAAGCAAGCCTGCTTCGTCCAGTCCGATTCGTGCTTCGGCATCTAAATCCATAACGACGGAGCCGTGGTTTAGAATGATGGTACGGTTGCCCACAGCCAATGCGGAAGCGAGATTGTGCGTGATCATCATCGTCGTAATAGAGTCTCTCTGCACAATTTGCCGTGTCAGAGAAAGAACCTTTTCTGCAGTTACAGGGTCGAGAGCGGCAGTGTGTTCGTCTAAAAGCAGCAGACGCGGCGGGACAACCGTGCACATCAGCAGCGTGACTGCCTGTCGCTGACCGCCGGAAAGCAGGCCGATCGGCGTTGTCATCCGGTCTTCCAGTCCCATTTCCAGTGATGCAAGCATTTCGCGAAAGCGGCTGCGGTCCTTTTTAGTCAGGGAGGTCGAAAAAATGTGACGACCGGCGCCGCGAGCATAAGCAAGAGCAAGGTTTTCTTCAATGGTCAGAGCCGGTGCGGTACCTTTCATCGGATCCTGAAAAATGCGTGAGATCATCCGTGCGCGTTTATGCTCCGGCATAAACGTAATATCTTTGCCGTCCAGCTCAATCCGGCCGTGATCACAGAAAAAAGTTCCAGCAATCGCGTTGAACAAAGTGGATTTTCCCGCCCCGTTGGAACCGAGGATCGTGACGAAATCGCCGTCCGGCAGCGTCAAATTCAATCCGCAAAGCGCGGTATGGCGGTTGGGTGTTCCGTTTGAAAATGTTTTTTCCAGTGCATTGATTTTCAGCATTTTGAACCCTCCAGTTTGATCCGGCGCTTTGCCAGCGCTTTTTTTACCGAAGGAACGGAAAGCGTTGCCGCTACAATCACTGCAGAGACAAGCTTGAGCGCATTGGCGGAAAGAAAGCTGTATTGCAGAGCCAATGCGAGAATAAGACGGTAAATTACCGAGCCTGCCACGGCAGAAAACAATCCAAGCGTCAAGGAACGGCGGCCGAAAATGACTTCGCCGATGATGACAGAGGCAAGGCCGATAACGATCATGCCGCTGCCGGAATTGATGTCGGAAAAGCCCTGAAATTGTGCAAGCAATCCACCGGAGAAAGCAACCAGCGCATTGGAAATCGCCAGCGCCAAAACTTTCATTGCATCGGTGTTAATGGAAGAAGCGCGGACCATCTCTTCGTTATTGCCCGTTGCGCGGATGCTGAGCCCCGCCACGGTACGGAAAAAGAAGAAGAGAAGAGTAATCGCCAGCGCACAGATCAGCAGCAAAATGACGCCTTTGATCAGCGTTTTGTCGGCAGGAATGGCTTCAAGCGCCGCCGTAAAAAACTTTCGCTGATTCAGCAGCGAAAGATTCGGCCCTCCCAAAATCGTGATATTGACCGTATAAAGACCGCTCATGGTCAGAATTCCGGAAAGAATCGGGTGAATTCCGGCCTTGGTTTGCAAAAAGCCTGTGATACAACCCGCGGCCGCTCCGGCAGGGGCGGAAAGCAGCAGACCGAGCACCGGGTGCCCGGCAGCTGTTAATACTCCGGAAACCGCAATTCCGGTTACAAAGCTGCCGTCTACAGTAAGATCCGGTGTGTTGAGCACACGGAAGGTAATGGTCACGCCGAGGGCAAGCAGTGCATACTGCAGCCCCAGCAGTGCGGAATCGAGATAAACACCCATGGAAAGACCTGCTTTCTGTTTAAGATAATGCAGAAGCTATGTTTTTATTTCCCCATCTTGACCAGGCCGTCGATTTCGGGAACGGTAATGCCAAGTGAGTCTGCAGTGCCGGAATTAACAACGTACTGGTAGTCGGTCAATGCAACGGCAGGAATGTCGGCAACGGCGGTGCCCTTCAGTACTTTGTCCGCCATTTCTGCGGACTGCTGTCCAAGCTGCGTGTTGCTGACGCTGACACATGCCAGGGCTCCGGACTTTACCATAACAGGGTCACTGCCGTAAACCGGAATATGATTCTCGGTCGCTGCCGCGGTGACCTGTTCCATGGCGGATTGTACGGTAGAATCAATAGGAACATAGATAGCGTCTACCTTGGTAGCTAATGACTGAGCAGCCTGCTGTACATCTCCGGAGCTTGCGACGGTGACCTCTGTATACGAATAATTGTTGTTTTCCAGATAAGCCTTGGCCTTTTCCACTGTAAGCACGGCATTTTTTTCACCGGGGCAATAGAGAATACCGATATTGGAGGCGTCCGGTGTCAATTTTTTGGCCAGCGAAAAAATCTCGTCAACCGGGACAATATTGGAGGTGCCCGTTGCATTCTTGTCGGGAGACTCCATGCTTGTCATGATCCCGGCGCCGACAGGGCTGGTAACGGAAATAAACACGACAGGGGCAGAGACCTCGGCGTTGACAACAGCCTGCGCTGCAGGGGTAACGATCGGCACGATCAGGTCATAGTCACTGTTTTTCAAGTCTGCGCAGATGGAATTCAATGTGCTCATATCGCCCTGTGCGTTCTTTATATCGAAAGAAGCATTTTCGGAGGTATAGCCAAGCTCGTTCATTTTCGACTTGAAAGCGTCGATCATTTCGGAGAAAGCACTGTTGTCTACCAGCTGTACAATGGCGATCTTGTATTTTCTGGCAGAATCGGGCTTTCCGGAGGACGCTCCGCCGCTGCAGGCGCAGACGGTAAATACGATTGTCAGAATAAGAAGTAATGCGGTCAGTTTCTGTTTCATTTTCAGTTCTTCCTTTCGATTGATAAACATGCCATGCAAACGCAAATAAAAAACCTGTCCTTGTTTAAAAAACAAGGACAGGTGAAAATTTACCTGCGGTGCCACCTTGATTTGCGCTGTACAGCGCACAACTTACCGGATGCAAACACATCCTTCTTCTGTAACGGGAAGATGCCGTTGCGGCTTACTTGGAAATCCGTTCATCCGCACCCTCAACGAACCATTTGTCAGACCCGCTTCCTGCCGGGATTCCACCGCCCCCGACTCTCTGTATGTGCGCTGTCCGTTTTACTTTCGTTTCAACGGTTTATTTTATTAAAACACCGATTCCTTCACTTGTCAAGTATAAATTTTATGTTATACTAAAAACAATTTAAAAAAGGTGGGATAAACATGATCCGTCATATCATTTTTTGGACCCTGAGTGAAGCGGGAAAAAAGAAAAACCAGCAGGAGCTGCTTGCCGCCATGCAGCAGTCGCTTCGCAAGATGGTTGGAGAGGTGCCGGGGCTGCTTTGTGCTGAAATTGCCCGCAACGCCGCTTCCGGCTGTGATTATGTGTTTTATGCCGAGCTGTCAGATGCCGCGGCGCTTGCGGCTTATCAGGTGCATCCGCTGCATTTGGCGCATAAGGAACGTTTTCAGGAGGATTTTTCCGCGCGTTCGGTTGGGGATTACGAGATTTTGTGAATTCGCATGAGAGAGGGAGGAGCAAATTGGCAGGGGAAAATTATCAGCAGTGGCTTGACTGTGAAATATCGCATTTACAGCAGGAGCAAAGGGTGCCGTGCCTTTTGCTGCACAGCTGCTGTGCACCGTGCTCAAGCTATGTGTTGGAATATTTAAACCGCTGGTTTCAAATTA
>JAHZES010000097.1:0-250 GCA_019421725.1 Clostridiales bacterium
ATACTGACCGGAGCGCAATATCTCAACCGTGGCGTTGGATCGCTTTTTTATGATGAATCCTATCTCGATGAGAATGATTCATTAAAACCCGATGTGGTATTCGTCGAATTCGGTGCGAACGATCTTGTCAAGCATGATGCAGGTAACAAAGTTGTCATGGTAGATAATATAGCGCAGCATTGTGATGCAGATGATATTCCGGTACTCATTCAAAGAGCAGAAAAATATCTTACAAAGCTAAAGGCAATTT
>JAHZES010000097.1:331-4402 GCA_019421725.1 Clostridiales bacterium
ATCGCAAGCGTTTGCTTCCGTAAAGATTGCATACAAAACCGAGCTGCATGCCCTTGTGGATAAGCTTGGTCTTTCCTTTATCGATGGTACACACCTGAGCGCTCATATTCCTGAATGCCACGTTCAGGACGGAATCCATCTTACTGCCCTTGGAAACGCCTTAGTTGCTCAGTCGCTTATTCATATATTGAGAAAGTAAAAAACGGCACTTCAAAGCTTGGAAGCCAGGAATTTTACACGGAAATTAACAAAATATTTACAATTTCAGCATGCCGCAAAGCTTGATTTTTTTATCTTCGCGATATAGTATAATATAAGAATTAGCACTCATATTGATTGAGTGCTAAAAACGATCCGGCGCTTTGCCGGAAACGTCGGCAGTTTTCAAGCTTTAAGACGATTCCTGATGATTTTCAAAGAGGTGCAGTATCTATGGAACAAAAACAATTCAAGGCGGAATCCAAAAAATTGCTGGATATGATGATCCACTCCATTTACACTCACAAGGAAATTTTTCTGCGTGAGCTTATTTCAAACGCGAGCGATGCCATTGACAAGCTGTATTACCGTGCGCTGACGGAAAATATTACAGGGCTCAGCCGCGACGATTTTGCGATCGATCTTTCGGTGGATAAGGCCGCTCGAACGATCACGGTTCGCGACAACGGATGCGGTATGACCAAGGCGGAATTGGAAGAGAACCTTGGTACCATTGCCAAAAGCGGTTCGCTCGATTTTAAAAAGGACGCTGCCGACGATAAGGCGAAGGACGATATTGATGTGATCGGCCAGTTTGGCGTCGGTTTTTACTCGGCATTTATGGTTGCCAAACGCGTTACGGTGAAAAGCCGCGCTTACAACAGCAGCGAGGCATGGTGCTGGCAGTCCTCCGGTGCAGACGGCTATACGATCGAGCCGTGCGAAAAAGCGGATCATGGCACAGAAATTGTGCTGGAGGTCATGGACAATACCGACGAGGAGAACTACGACGAGTTTCTCGATTCCTATCGCCTGCAGGCTATTGTCCGTAAATATTCCGACTATATCCGTTACCCGATTCGCATGGACGTAGAGCATTCCCGCCCCAAGGCAAAGCCCGAAGGTGAAGAAACATCCGAAGAAAATAAAGCGCCCGAATACGAGACCTATATTGAGAACGAAACGCTCAACAGCATGGTTCCTCTCTGGAAGAAAAACAAAAACGAGATCAAGCCGGAGGAATATAATCAGTTTTATAAGGAAAAATTTTATGACTATGAGGATCCGCTGCGAGTGATCCACAGCGCTACCGAAGGTGCGGCCACCTATAATGCGCTGCTGTTTATTCCTGCGCGCCCGGCTATGGGGTATTATACCGCAGAGTTTGAAAAAGGGCTGCAGCTCTATGCCTCCGGCGTGTTGATCATGGACAAATGCGCCGATCTGCTTCCGGATTATTTCAGCTTTGTGCGCGGTCTGGTTGATTCGCAGGACCTTCAGCTGAACATTTCGCGCGAAATGCTGCAGCACGACCGCCAGCTCAAGCTGATCGAATCCCGTTTGGAAAAGAAGATTCACGACGAGCTGCTTTCCATGCTGAAAAATGAAAGAGAAAAGTATGAGCAGTTTTGGAAGAATTTCGGCTTGCAGATAAAGTACGGGGTTTATTCGGATTACGGTACCCACAAGGATTTTCTGCAGGATCTGCTGCTGTTTGCCTGTACCGGCCGCGACAAGCCCTGCACGCTGCAGGAGTATGTCGATGCGATGAAAGAGAATCAGAAGTATATTTATTACGCCTGTGGTTCCGACAACGCGCAGATCGCCAAACTGCCGCAGACGGAGCTGCTGCGCGACAGGGGATATGAGATCCTTACGCTCACTGATGACATCGACGAGTTTGTCATGAGGGTTCTGAATGAGTTTTCCGGCAAGCAGTTCCGCTCGGTTTCCTCCGATGACCTTGGTTTGGAAGAGGATGAAAAAAAGGAAGAAATTAAAAAACAGACCGAAGAAAATACCGATCTGTTTGAAGCGATGAAAAAAGCGCTTGACGGCAAGGTGACAAAAGTTGTGCTTTCTGCCCGTCTTAAGAGCCACCCGGTCTGCCTTTCCACCGAAGGCGGTCTTTCGCTCGAGATGGAAAAGGTGCTCAATGCAATGCCGAACGGACAGAAGGTCACTGCACAGCGTGTGTTGGAAATCAACGGGGATCATCCGATTTTCGCTAAGCTGAAGGCACTGAAGGAAACCGATGAAGAAAAGCTTGGCGTCTATACCCGTCTGCTTTATGCGCAGGCGCTGCTTATTGAAGGTCTTTCGCTTGAAGACCCGGTCGCCTTCTCCGAAGAGCTTTGCAGGCTGATGGAAGAGTAATTTTCCTCATTTGTATTTTTAAACAGTCATCCCCGGCGGCCAGAGTTTTGATCTGGCTGCCGGGGATGTGTTTTTTACGGAACAGACGGAGTATTTGAAAGGCCTTCGGGCAGCTTTTTTGCGATCAGAAATTTGATCGGTATTCCGAGCGAGGAAAAATGAGCTTCGTGCTCTGTGACAAAGTTTTCAAGACCGCTTTCACTGTGCAGATCGCGTGAAATATAGGTGACCTCGAATCCGCACTGTTCAAAATAATGCAGAGATTCCTCAAACAGACGGCTGTCGTCTGTTTTGAAGCGGATTTCGCCGCCGTCGCGGAGGAAGACGCGGTATTTCTCCAGCTGGCGTGGGTGGGTAAGCCGTTTCTTATGGTCGGAGCCGGTTGGCCAGGGGTTGCAGAAATTGATAAAGATTCGGTCGACGGTATCGTGCTCGTTCATTGTGAGAAAAATCCGTTCAATGTCGTGGGCGAACAGCAGAATGTTGTCCGGTTCCAGATGGCGCTGCGCAAAGGCTTCGACGATTTGCCGCCGCGCGACGCCGAGCATGTCGCTTTTAATATCCACACCGATAAAGTTGATTTCACGGTGTGCGGCAGCGGCCTGTGCCAAAAAAGCGCCTTTGCCACACCCAAGCTCCAGCCAGATTGGTTGGCTGCGCACAAAAGCGGAGTGCCATTTACCGGGCATCTCCTCCGGTGTATCAATAAAAAAGGGGCATTCGGCAAGCTCTGGCCTTGCCCATGGTTTTCTGCGAATCCGCATTGCTGCAACCATTCCTTTCGCCGTATGGCCGATATCAGATATTTTTCATGATTATAGCAAAAAAAGCAGCCGTATGTCGAGCTTGAAGCGCGTTTCCTGCAGTATTGGATATAAAATCGCGGACGATCCGGTTTACGAACGCCCGGTGATAAAATAAAAAGCACAGAAGCTTTCGTTTTAAACCGATGCTTCTGCGCTTTTTTCATTCATTGGGTGACGTCTCCGGCTTTATCCAGCAGATTGGTCATGTTTTTCAGGCTGATGCCCAGGGTGGAAGCGTTGTGCAGGAGTGCCGATGCGGTAGGCGGCAATATGCCTGCGACTCCCAGCATAATCAAAGAGAGATTAAATCCCACAATGAAGCGGTAGCTGCCGTGAATTCGCTGCATCAGAGCCTCACTGAGCTGTCGCAGGGTTACCAGTCCGAACAGATCCTCCGACGCAATGGTGATATCGGCGATTTCTCTGGCAATGGCCGCTCCTGTGGAGATGGCGATACCCGCACTTGCTTCTGACAAAGCAGGTGAGTCGTTGACTCCATCGCCTACCATGACAACGGTGTGGCCTGCTGCCTTTTCCTTGCGGATAAATGCCGCCTTATCTTCCGGCAGCACCTCAGAATACACTGCATCCACACCGACCTCGGCGGCTATGGATTCGGCAGTGCAGCGGTTGTCTCCGGTCATCATTACAATGTTGGTAAAGCCGCATCTGTGCAGCGCGGACACCGCGGCGTGCGCCTCCCGGCGAAGAGGATCATGAATACAGATCACCGCCGCAAGCCTGCCGTCTATACAGAGATAAAGGTGAGAATAGCGTGCCGGAATAGCAGCAAATTTATCTTCTTCACCGCTGGGAATCTGGCAGTGCTCGTCTTCAAAAACAAAGTGTGCGCTGCCGATCAGAACCTGTTCTTCCTCTACCATGCTGGAAATGCCGTGCGCGACGATAT
>JAHZES010000097.1:4412-7861 GCA_019421725.1 Clostridiales bacterium
GCATTGGCCATGGAGTGGGGGTAATGCTCCTCCAGACAGGCGGCAAGCCGAAGCATTTCCGTTTCGTCATGCCCGCCGAACGTCACGATTTGCGCTATCGTCGGTACAGCATGGGTCAGCGTACCGGTCTTATCGAACACAATAGTGTCCGCATTTGCTACGGCCTCCAGAAAACGGCCGCCCTTGACGGAGATGTGATAACCGCCGCTTTCCCGCATGGCAGACAGAACGGCGATGGGGATCGCCAATTTCAATGCGCAGGAAAAATCCACCATCAGTACCGAAAGCATCTTGGTCACGTTACGGGTGAGAAGGTAGGTCAATGCCGTGCCGCCCAGAGTGTAGGGCACCAGTCTGTCTGCCATTCTGGATGCCTTATCCTCAACGGTCGATTTCAACCTTTCCGATTCTTCGATCATGCGGACGACTCTGTCGTACCGTCCGCTTCCGGATGCCTTTTCAACGCAGACAATACATTCGCCTTCTTCGACGACTGTGCCCGCATAAACAAGGCTGCCGGGGCGCTTCGCAGCCGACATGGATTCGCCGGTCAAAGAGGACTGATTTACCGAAGCCTCTCCTTCCGCGACCTTGCCGTCCAGCGGGATCACGTTGCCGGTGCGGATCACAATGCGGTCGCCGGGCTGCACGTCTGAAACCTTTGTCAGAACCTCCGTGTCGCCGGCCCGCAGCCAGACGGTGTCCGCCTGCAGGCTCATGACAGAAGCCAGGTCGGCTACCGATTTTTTATGGGTCCACTCCTCAAGGATCTCACCCAGGCGCAGCATAAACATCACCGAGCCGGCGGTGGAATAGTCTCTGCGCAGGATGGAAACCGCAACGGCGGTGGCGTCCAGTACGGCGACCGAAAGCTTTCCGTGCCACAAGGCAAGAAGACCTTCCCTGATGTACTTTATTGAACGGAAAACCGTCAAGGCCGTTGAAAGCGGTGCCGGAAGGAACAGTCTGCGGAAGCAGCGGGTCAAAACAGTGGAGATCAGCTTGTCCTCAAACTCCCGGTTCAGTGCGCGGGATGTATGCTCGGGAACCAGGCCCAATGCCCCGGCTTTGGTAAAGGAGAAGCTCGCCAGGGCACGGATGATGTTTTCACGCTCCGTATCATACAGTACCACGGCATCCCGTGTTCGGTCATAAACCTTTACCGATTTTACACCGTCTACTGCACGCAGATAGTATTCCAGAATATCTGCATGCTGCAGCGTCATGCGTCCGCAGCACAGATGCACCCTTATACGCCCCGGAATGTCATGTAGGATCGTGCATCTCATAGATCACTCCGCCTTGCTTTCCTCTGCTTCGCCTTCCTCAGAAGAAGTATCCTCCACCGTAGCGGCGGCTTCTGCTTCTGCCCGCTGATCGTTGATGGCTTTCGCCTCTGCGTAGATGTCGTTCGCTCCCTCACGGACGGCCGTAACAGTAGTCATAACGTTTTCCTTGGCGCGCAGTGCGGCAGCGGTGGTATGGGCATACACTTTCCGGGCATCCTTGCTGCCGAGAATTTTGACACCGGCGGTACCGAACAGTACCCCTGCAGCAAATAAACCTAATTTTTTCAGCATAATTGACCTCCTGAAAATATGTATTTAGACAGAACCGGCCGCCTGCAGATCAGTTCGGCCGGAGCGGTCTCAAAGCGATGATTTTACAAGCGGTGCATCGGTTTCGCTATTTTGATTATATCGATAAACCGTGACTGTGTCAACAGCATCCGCGGAGTTTTCTTTGCCCTGTGTGCAAAAGACCTTTTGCAGAAAATCCGGTTGTAAAACTGCGCTTTTTGTGATACAATATAAGATATCAGAGAGGGTGAAGCTCGAAGCACAAAGCGGACGGGGTGTGGAGTGTGGGAAAGAGAAGCGAAAAAAGAAACGGCGTGGTGCGCGGCAAGGCTACGCCATTTTACGATAAGAAAGAAGGAAAAAAACCGGTGCTGCTGTACATTTTGCCGGTTTTGATGGTACTCGTTCTGCTGGGAACTCTTTACCTTGCCTATCGCGACAGCGCTTCGGCGGGGGAGGGTGCTTCGTCCTCGGTTTCCTCTGGGTTTTCCCGGCAGTAAGGCTTTCTGGGAGGAATTTTGACATGAAAAGAAAACGTAGAATCAGTAAAAGAAAATACTTTTTGCGTGCGCTCACCATTTTGCTGCCGGTGGCGCTGATCGCCGGAACGGTGTGCGCGGTGTCCTCCTGTGTGGGGCAGAGGGGCGAGTACGCGGCCGCTTCTTCACAGCAGAACGCGTCTTCCGGGGGCGCATCCTCTGCGGAAGCGTCTTCCATTGGAACGTCTTCTGAGGAAGAGTCCTCAGGCGGCGCATCCTCCGCAATAGCGTCCTCCGTTCCGGAGGCTTCGTCGCAGGCGGAACCGGCGGCGTCCTCGCAGCAGGCTGCGCCAAAACCTTCGCAGAATACGTCGTCCGACACAGGCCCCAAAACAAATTCCGGAATCTACGCAGGCGTTACATGGCGCTCGCCTTACGCCCAAAAGGCAGACATTTTCAAGCACGGGCGGGAGCTGATGCTGCTGAATAATTATTACGAGCTGCCGGAGGATTTTGAGTGGAATCTGGTGTTGTGGTCCACGGGAGAAGCCGTGGACGCCATGAGCCTGAACAGCGCCGCCTACGACAAGGTGCAGGCGGTGGATGCGGCGGCATATCAGCCGCTGAAGGATCTGTTCGCGGCGGCAAAGGCGGCGGGTGTGCCGCTGCAGCTGGTTTCGCCCTACCGCAGCATCAGCCTGCAGGACCGCTTGTTTGGCAGCTTGGTCAAGTCGGGAATGAATGCAGGGCTCAGCCGCGACGATGCGATCAAAAAGGCCAATGTGCAGCGCACGTTTTCCGGCACGAGCGAACACAATACCGGTCTGGGCTTTGACCTTTCGGTAGCCGGCAACTGGTCGCTGACGCAATCCTTTGACCAGACGGCGCAGTTTAAATGGCTGCAGCAGCACGCGGCAGAATACGGGTTTATCCTTCGCTATGCATCGGATAAGGTCAACATTACCGGCATTATGTATGAACCTTGGCATTTCCGTTATGTTGGGGTTGAAAATGCCGGGAAGATCAAGGCGTCGGGAATGTGTTTGGAAGAATATATTGAGGCGCTTGAAAAGAACGGCTAAAGCTCGTTCTCGCGGTGCGGAAAATAAATACGGAAAAAAGATGAGCAGGCTTCCCCAAAAGGGGTTGCAGGCTCATCTTTTTTTCTTGTGTGTCCGGCATGTTCAACAACTAAGCGGTGAAAGACCGCTACGCGCTCGGCAGAAGGAAGCGTTAGCCGAAGGCAAGGGTGTCCATCGTGAGGTAAAATCTGAAGGAAACCGGGTGTCAGCAAGAAATGCTGGCGGGCAACCTCCCGAACCGACGAACAAAAATCACATAGTAGGCCGTATAGGGACGGACGAGTGTGCAAGTCAGCATAAGGTCCAAT
>JAHZES010000098.1 GCA_019421725.1 Clostridiales bacterium
GTGGTCAGCGAGAGAACGGAGGATAAGCTCCGAATACGTTCACCTGTCAAAGCCCAATCCGCAATGCTTCCGACCAGCTGCGGTCCAATAGCCCCGCCCAGGTCTCCGCCCGCCGCCATCAGCGCGAACATGGCCACGCCCGCGGCAGGGAATTTGTCAGACGCCACGATCAGACTGCCGGGCCAGAGCATGGCTGTGCATAGGCCGGTCAACGCGCAGGCGGCAAGACCGACCAGAGGAATAGAGGAAACAGCCGCGGTAAGGTAACACACCGTGGCGCCCACCGCGCTGACTGCCAATACGGCATGAATGTTTTTTCCGTATTTGGAATAAAGCGTTCTGCCGAGACCGAGCGCTGCGGCAAATACGGCCACACCGCAAACGTCGCCCCACACCTTTGGAATCCCCAGCGCCTGTTCCAGATAGCTGGAGCTCCATTGAGACATGGTGCATTCACTTGCTCCGCCAAGGAAAATGCAGAGAAAAGAGATTATGAAATCTTTCTGCCGGAGGGGCGAAAAAACATTGGAGGCTTTTTCGGGCGTTGCAAGAGAGGGGATTTTGGATTTCAGAAATAAAAAGCAGGACAGGCACGGTACCGCAGTCCACGCCAGGGGGATCCACTGCCAGCGCTCCTTTCCAAGCACCGAAAGCAGCAGCGTGTTGACGATCACAACGCCCACAACGCCCCATGCGTAAACGGAGTGCAATTTGCTCATTTCCCTTTCCGGGTGCTCCGAGGGCAGCGCGGCGATCACCGGGCTGATCAATACCTCCACAAGCCCGCCGGACGCCGCAAAAATCACCGTTCCGACAACAAGGCCCACATAAACCATATTCGGGAACAAAAGTGGAAAAACGGCATAAACAAACAGACCGAGGGCGGTCAGAGCAGGGGTGAGCTTTACCGTTGCGGCAATGTTGAATTTATGGGAATAGAAAGAGAAAACCAGATCAACCGCAAGCTGTGTGCAAAAGTTGATGAGCACAAGTGTGCCGAGCATGGAAAAGGAAATTTGGTAGAGGTTTCGGAAGGTAAGGAACAAAAGAGGAGAAAGGGTGCTGACCACCGACATGGAGATGTTGACCGTATAGCAGGCGTATTTTACAGGCCAAAGTTGTTGTTTGTCATTTTTAAAATGCTCCCACTGCAAATTTTATGTTCGGAAACGGAGTGCGTGTTAAATTGCCCGCAGAAAAAACGGGATCCGCGGCGGGTTCGGCACGGCGCTTGTCATCCGGTGAGGCATATGCTACACTGGAGGAGAAAGAATTGAAGCAGCGTACCCGGCGGACAAAAGCAGCCATACGCTGCAAAGAAATGAAAATGGGGTGTTGGTACGGAAACGCCAATCGTGGATTTTGTAAAAAAATATGCGGAAAGCGGAACGGCACGGCTGCATATGCCCGGCCACAAGGGACAGCCGATTTTGGGGTCGGAGCCGTTGGATCTGACTGAAATTTCCGGTGCGGATTCGCTGTATGAGGCCGATGGGATCATTGCGCAGAGCGAGCAGAATGCGGCGCAGCTGTTCGGTGCGGCGCGCACCTTTTATTCGGCGGAGGGCTCGTCGCTCTGCATCCGCGCAATGCTACAGATCGCGGTGCAGCTTTCCGGCAGGGAGCACCCGGTCATCCTGGCCGCGCGCAATGCTCACCGGGCGTTTGTTTATGCATGCGCCCTGCTTGGGTTGGGGGTGGAGTGGATGTTCCCGGCAAGCGGGGGCGATTCGCTTTGTAAGTGCCCGGTTTTTCCGGTACAGCTGCAAAGCAGGCTGGAGCGCTTCAGGGAATCCGGCGGGGAAATGCCTGCAGCAGTCTATCTGACGACGCCGGATTACCTTGGCGGACAGCAGCCGGTTGCGGAGTTGGCTGCCGTCTGCAAAAAATTTGACGTACCGCTGTTGGTCGATAACGCGCACGGCGCTTATCTGAAGTTTTTACCCGACGGAGAAGGAAAAACACAGCATCCGATGGACTGCGGCGCAGCCATGTGCTGTGATTCGGCACACAAAACGCTTCCGGTTTTAACGGGCGGAGCCTACCTGCATATTTCGGCAGATTTTTCAAAAGACGCCGCTGCGCTTGCTCGCGGGGCAATGGCGCTCTTTGGCTCCACCAGCCCGTCTTACCTGATCCTTCAGTCGCTTGACCGGTGCAACGGGCTGTTGGTGAACGGCTACGCCGGGCGTTTGGCGGAATGCGCCGAGAGGGTCGCAAAGCTGCGAGGCAGGCTGACCCGCTGCGGCTGCACGGTGCTGCAGACGGAACCGCTCAAGCTCGTATTGGACGGGCGGGGACTCTGCGGCGGCGGAGCTGCCATTGCACGGCGGCTGCGGCAGTTCCGCGTGGAATGTGAATTTTGCGACAGGGATTTTGCGGTGATGATGTTTTCGCCGCAAAATCCACCTTGTGATTACGAACGCGTCGCCGCAGCCTTTGCCGAGCCGCTTGCCCCGCGAAAAACTCCGGGAGAGCCGTTCCCGGGCATTTCTCCTCTGCCGGTTGCAATGCCGATTCGCCGGGCGGTGCTTGCTCCGCAGGAAACGGTTTCAACGGAGCAGGCGAAGGGCCGTGTGTGCGCTGCGCCGTTGGTGGCGTGCCCGCCTGCGATCCCCATTGCCGTCAGCGGCGAGCTCCTGACGGAAAACGCCCTGCGCTTGCTGCGTTATTACGGCATTTCGTCCGTCGCCGTTGTGAGCGAAAAACATAGATGACCGTGCCGCACGTTACTTCAGAAACAGCTCAATGACCGGCACAATAACCGGCGGTTTGACCGCAGGAAGATTCAGCACCAGCAGATCGTCAGACTGTGTCCGGCCCTCGCTGAAGTGCTCCACGCTGTTTTCCGAAAAACGGACTTCGCTGGCATCGTGCAAAAACTGGGCATATTCCACCTTGCCGGCAAAGCCCGGCAGCTCGAGAAACGCGTAAGGGTACTGAAATAAATGAACGTAGAGGCGTTTTCCGTCCTCGTTTTGCGTCAGGCGGCAGCCGTTTGGAGCCTGAAATTCCGGTTCTGCCATTGTGCAGCCGTAAATGGAACGGCTGTTGAACTTCATCCAGTCGGCAAACGACTGCAGCGCCGCCTGCGCACGGTAATCAAAACAGCCGCGCGCTGTGGGGCCGACATTCATCAGCAGGTTTCCGCCCAAAGAAACCGTTTGAATCAGCATCTGGATCAGCATTTCCGGCGATTTCCAGCTTGTTTCGTCGCGGTAGTATCCCCATGACCCGGAAAAGGTCTGGCAGGCCTCCCAGGTGACGAGTTCGCCGGTTTCCCGGTGACGTAGCCACGCCTGCGGCTGATATTGCTCCGGTGTCCAAAGGTCCTGCTCGATCCCGGTGCGGTTGTCTATAATGATCCCGGGCTGCAGGCTGCGGGCGGTAGCGATCAGCTTTTCGGCTTCCCAATCGTCCTTTCCCTTGCCGCGAAGCCAGGGCTTTTCCGGAGGATTGTTGTCCGGGTAAGAAAAGTCGAACCACAGGATATCGATCTTCCCGTAGTTAGTCAGCAGCTCCGTGACCTGATTGCGCATGTATTGAGCATAGCTGCGCATATCGCGTCCGCGGTTCATTTCCGGAACGTTTTCGTCGTCGCGCCGCGGGTGCAGCGGGTCAATCGGAAAATCGGGATGGTGCCAGTCAATTAAAGAGTAGTAAAAGCCGATTTTCAATCCTTCCGCACGGAAGGCATCCACATATTCGCGCACCAGATCGCGTCCGGCCGGAGTGTTGGTGCATTTGTAGTCGGTATATTGCGAGTCAAACAGGCAAAATCCTTCGTGGTGCTTTGTGGTCAGCACTGCGTACTTCATTCCGGCTGCTTTGGCCTGCCGGGCCCATTCCCTCGCGTCGTAGAGATCGGGATCAAAGTGGCGAAAATACCGGTCGTAAACATCCTCTGGGGTCTTTTCGTAAGATTTGACCCATTCGTGCCGCGCCGGGAGCGCGTAAAGTCCCCAGTGAATAAACATGCCGAAACGGTCGTGACGAAACCAGGCAGTATCCCCCGGGGTTTTTCTGGTTTGATAGCTGGACATTCGGTCGTCTCCTTTCAGTTGTGGCTCATGAAATGAATGCGGAACAGGTTGCCGTATTTCTATGATCCCATTGTAATACATTTTATTGAAAATGAAAATAGGATTTTTGTGCACAGTTAACCGGACGATATTCACTCGCGCACGGAGGGAGCAAAGGGGATACAGCAAAGAACGCCGCCCTTTCGGAGACTTTTGAAAGGGCGGCGGTATGTGTTCAGTTCTTTTTCAGCATTTGTACAAACTCTTCGACCAGTTCGGGGTCGAACTGGGTACCGGCGCATCGCCGCAGCTCTGTAATGGCCTGTTCCTGCGTCATTTTCTTTTTGTAAGGCCGGTCGTTGACCATTGCGTCATAGGAATCGGCAATGGTCAGTACGCGGGAAAGCCGGTTCAGCTTTGGCCCGGCCACCCCATAGGGATACCCTTTGCCGTCGTACCGTTCGTGGTGCTGCAGAATCAGTGTGACGACCTCGTCAAAACCGCCGATCTGCCGGACGATTTCCGCGCCGTATACCGGGTGTTTTTTCAGCTCTGTCCACTGTT
Source organism: Clostridiales bacterium (assembly GCA_019421725.1). Classification (GTDB taxonomy): domain Bacteria; phylum Bacillota; class Clostridia; order Oscillospirales; family Acutalibacteraceae; genus CAKXIK01. Next base: position 4,587 of record JAHZES010000098.1, read on the forward strand.
CGTCGGAGAGCGGCGACGAGGCGATGAGCAGATCCTTTTGATAATTGATTTTGCCGAGATCGTGAAGATAAGCGCCAATCATCAGCGTACGCGCGTCTTCCCGGCTCAGTTTCAGCTGCCGTGCCATCATCCAGCAGTATTTTGCCACACGGCTGGTGTGGTTATAGGTGTAATCGTCGCGGGAATTGATAACGGAGATCAGCGCCCTCATGGAGGTCAGCGTATTGTGCAGCTTCAGGTCAGAGGAGTTGTCAATTTCTTCGAACATGGAAGAAAAAACCTCCACACGGTTGCGGTTCAGGAATTTTGCATTATACAGCGCTGTGTCAGCGCGGGAGATCATATCCATATGGGTATGCATGGAGGGAGAAATTTCTGCAATGCCAACAGAAACGGTCAGGTTTACATGGTACGGATTTTCCTTCTCATCCGTGCACAATGCCTTTGCCAAATGAATCCGGAACACATCGAGCAGTTCGGAAGCCTGTTTTGAGGAAAAATTGCGAAGGATAACGGAAAATTCGTCGCCGCCGTACCGAAAAATACCGGCTGTAGCGGGAAAGCGCTTTTTCATTTCCTCCGCCACGCGCACCAATACTGCGTCGCCGCGCTGATGGCCGTAGGTATTGTTGTATTCTTTAAAATGGTCGATATCAAGCATGGCAAGGCAGAGCGCCTGCCCTTCTTTACGGCTGGACTCAAAATCCTGCTCAAACACTTCAAAAAAATGCCGGTGGTTATAACAGGAGGTCAGCCCGTCGCGGTTGGCATGGTCCTTAAGCATTTCAATAAAATGCCCCTCCATGGAGGAGTAATAGCCCAACGTCCACGCAATGGAGATAAACATGGCGATCATTGCAAGGTCATCTTCAAAATAATTGCCGGGTATATTATTCAAAAGCCCGTAGATATCGGTAGATATCACAAGCGCGGAGGAAATGCCGGAAACGACAAAGCCCATAGTAATACCATATTCGATTGCATGGGAAATAATCAGGTACAAAAACAGAAACTTGTAAGAGCTTGTCGGCCCGTTGCTGCAGTAGATAGCGAGCATGATCAGCAGAAAAAAGATAGTCAGCTCCAATACGGTGTAAATGCGGCTGCGGGAGTTTCGGTTGTCTAAAATTTTCCACAACAGCATGATCAGCCCAATGACGGCACCGGTGAACAATTCGGCACATAGCATGCCTTTATAATCATTGGTTGGGGCAGGGCTGCTTTGCGGAAAAATTTTTTGAAAAACCGGTATAACCGTAAAAAGAATGGTCAAAATTTTGAGCGTAAACAGAATAATTTTCAGTTTTTGACTTCTGCTGCGTTCAAAATCAGTCATAAAAAAGTCCCTTCTTTTAAATTGGGTATAGTAACACACGGGTAATCGGCTTTGATGATCATCCGGTCAGAAAATCGAAACAGAAAAAGCGCCGCACCCCTTCGATGCAAAGACTGCGGCGCCTCTTTTTCGGGTCCAGCTGTTCAATTCATCCTGCAAAGGGATGGGCCGGAATGCTCTTATTTGGAAAGGCATTCGGGCTCTTCCGGCTGGTAAATAAACCAGAAGCAGGCGGAGGTAGCAGCAATGGACGCCAGGAAGGTTGCAGCTACGGCAACGACTCCCAAGATTTTGTTTTTCAGCATGACAATTCCTCCTTACAGAATTTTTTATTCTAACGGAAGTGCCCGTTAGGATCGGTTTAAACGCCTGAACGGTGCTTCCATAGCGTTCACGAAGCGCCGCCCGGGTTTTGTAAGCGTAAACGTTTGCCAAACGGTTCCCGAAAGAATCGAAAAGGTAATACTCGGAGAAGAAGAGGGCAAAACCTCTTTCGGCAACGCCAGAACAGCGGCCAAAAAGAGGTAGATCGTCAGCAGCACAAATGTGTTTCTGCGCAGGCGGGCAATTTTTTTCGAGTCGCGCAGCGGTTTGTTCGGCGATTCTACCGGAACCAGCTTCCAGGAAACCGGCACGCACGCCGCGCCAAGTGTCACGGTCAAAAGCAGCGCGGCCCAGGAGCCCGCCAAAGGAAAAACATAGCGGGAAAGCACCGCCAGCGTTGTCAGAACAATTCCGGTCAGAATCAGGCAGCCGGACAGGGAAGAAGCGTGAGCGCCGCCTTCCTGCTTGCGCAGCAGAACAACAGAGAAGAAAACAGCCAAAGCCTGGGGAAGAAAGTCAAAGCAAAGGCCAAGCAGCACGAGCAGTAAAAAAATAACGATTGTTTGCAGTAGAGCTACCAGACCGTACCGTACGACTGCGCGCTGTTCCTCTGTATAATGAAACTGCTCCGCAATGGTATCGGCAAGATGGTCTAAAAATTGTTCCATGGAGATAAGAGCTTCCTTTCCACGCCGCCGCGAATTTCAGGGTGTTCCGTAAGAACGGGAACACGGCAGCTCAGACGTCGGTATCCTGCTGCGTAATTTCATCCGCCGGATTTACCGGTTCCTTAAGCCGTCTGTTTTCCATTACAAGATAATACGCCAGCGTGATGATAAGCGAAATAATGGTTGAAGGGATGCCGTAAACGAATTTGCTGACCGTGTTGGTGATCACTTCGGCAAAACGTTCCTTTCCCAGCAAAAGATTCAAAAACAGCATGTTTCCAATTTCGCCGACAAATAAAATCAACGTCATAAACAAAACGCTGCGAATGGAACGGTTGATCGGGAATTTCAAATACCAGATGCTTACCAGCGCCGTGATCATCATGATGAAAAGGGTGTGAACTCCGTAGCTGAGCGGAAGATTGCGCACCAGTACCGACCCGACAAAGACGATCCCCACGCCAAACAGGTACTGAGGCATTGCAACTTTCCTGCGGCAAAAGGCATATACGCCCAGCATGATAATAAAGCACTGTGCCAGGTAGCATAGAATATATTCAAAAATAATTCTTTCCATTATTTGCATCATTCGTTCATCCTTCCGCAAAGTTAAGCATTATAATTCCCGTTCTGCGTCGTGGTGCGAGCGGGAAGCGCAGGAGCTTTTTAAAGGGCAAACGGCACGCACTACTGCGTAAATAATAATAAAGGTAAAGGAATGGATCAGAAGATCTCCGATACTGAGAATACAGTATCCAAGGTCAATGTAATCCGCCAGAAAAGCGAGCTTTACAGAAGAATCTCCAACCATGTGAATGGTATCGCCCGCCGCGGCAAAATCAGGGGTAAAATACCCTGTCCACCGTGAAAGCGATGCAAAAACCGGAATT
>JAHZES010000099.1:0-3084 GCA_019421725.1 Clostridiales bacterium
TTCGTATTCAGGCCTCTTCCGGCACGACCGGAAAGATGACGGTCGGGGCTTACACGCGTAAGGATATTGATATCTGGTCAGATCTGGTGGCGCGTGTTGCGGTGGCTGCCGGTGTAACAGATGAGGATATTGTCCAGATCGCGTTTGGTTATGGTCTTTTCACCGGCGCGCTTGGTCTGCACTACGGTTTGGAAAAGGTTGGAGCTACGGTAATTCCGGCCTCCAGCGGCAATACGCAGAAGCAGCTCATGATGTTTCGGGATTTTGGCGTAACAGGGTTGGTGGCAACGCCGTCCTATGCGATCTATTTGGGTGAAGCCGTTCGGGAATCCGGTTATCCTATGAGTGATTATAAGCTTCGGCTTGGCCTGCTCGGCTCCGAAGGCTGTACGCCTGAAATGCGCACACAGATCGAAAAGAATCTGAATATTTTTGTAACGGACAACTACGGCTTAACAGAGCTGGGAGGGCCGGGCGTTTCGGGCGATTGCGAGCTGCGCTGCGGCATGCATCTGGCGGAGGATCATTTCTTGCCGGAAATTATTGATCGCGAAAGCGGAGAAGTGTTGGGAAAAGGAGAAACCGGCGAGCTGGTCGTGACAACACTTTCAAGAGAAGGTATGCCGGTACTCCGTTACCGCACCAAGGATATTACCCGTCTGAATTATGAACCGTGCGCGTGCGGCAGAACACATGTTCGGATGGACAAGATTACCGGACGAACCGACGATATGATTATCGTTAAGGGTGTTAACGTCTTTCCGTCGCAGGTGGAGAGTGTTCTGGTCGGTATGGAGCATATCGGGCCGCATTATCAGCTTGTGGTGCGCCGCGGCGCCAATCTGCTGGATACGCTGGAGGTCAAGGTCGAACTGATCAACGGAGAACTTTTGGAGCGGTACAGCGAGCTTGAATCGCTCCAGAAGAATATTCATGACCGTTTGAAGAGTGTACTCGGGCTGGAAACAAAGGTGACACTGGTGGAACCGAAAACGCTGGAACGTTTTCAGGGCAAAGCAAAACGTGTTTTGGATTTGAGAAATGTAAAAGAATGATCCGCCTATCCGGTAAAGCAGAGGTCGGTTGAAATTAGTTTTGGAAAGGAATGTTTTTATGAAAAAGCTTCTTCTTGGCAATGAAGCAGTTGCCAGAGGTTTATATGAAGCGGGTGTCCGGGTCGTTTCCAGTTATCCTGGCACACCAAGCACAGAAATCACAGAATTCGCCGCTACATATCCTGAAATGTACTGTGAATGGGCTCCGAACGAAAAAGTTGCCTGTGAAACTGCGATCGGCGCCAGTTTTGGAGGTGCCCGTTCGTTCTGTGCAATGAAACATGTTGGACTGAATGTTGCCGCCGATCCGTTTTTTACGGTTTCCTACATCGGCGCCAATGCTGGCATGGTTTTGGCCGTAGCTGATGACCCTGGCATGCATTCCTCCCAAAACGAACAGGATTCCCGGAATTATGCAATCGGAGCCAAGGTTCCGATGCTGGAGCCGGCAGACTCACAAGAATGTATTGAGTTCACCAAAATGGCTTATGAGCTCTCGGAGCAGTTTGATACGCCGGTTGTTCTTCGCCTGACTACGCGAATTTCTCATTCCCGTTCTCTTTGTGAGCTTTCAGAGAGAAATGAACCGGCTTTGAAAGCATACGTCAAGAATCCGCAAAAAAACGTTATGCTGCCGGCTCACGCACGCCCTCGCCACGTTTTTGTTGAGGAACGGACAAAGAGGCTGACCGAATGGGCAGAAACAGCTTCGATCAACCGTGTTGAAATGCACGATACTAAAATCGGCGTAATTGCTTCCGGAGCGTCTTACCAATATGCACGCGAAGCGCTGGGAGACGGTGCGTCATACCTTAAACTCGGCATGATTAATCCTCTGCCGGTCAAACTGCTGCAGGATTTTGCCGCCAAGGTGGATGTGCTGTATGTGATAGAGGAGCTTGACGATATCATTGAAGCACACTGCGTCCGTATTGGACTGCAGCCGATCGGAAAGAAGATATTCCCGCGCTGCGGAGAGTTTTCTCAGAAGCTTGTTCGGGAGCTGATCCTTGGAGAAAAAGCGGAAGGCAGTGCCATTGAGCTTAACGCGCCGGTTCGTCCTCCTGTTATGTGCTGCGGATGTCCTCATCGCGGATTGTTCTATGTTCTGAAGCAGGAAAAAGTATATGTCAGCGGAGATATCGGCTGCTACACGCTTGGCGCCAGTGCGCCGCTTTCAGCGATGGACACATGTGTTTGCATGGGTGCCTCCGTTTCGGCTCTGCATGGTTACAACAAGGCGCGGGGGGAAGAAGCGGAGCACAAGTCGGTTGCAGTTATCGGCGATTCTACCTTTATTCACTCCGGAGTTACGGGCTTAATCAATATTGCTTATAACAACAGTAATTCTACCGTTATTATTCTGGATAACTCCATTACAGGAATGACCGGCCATCAGCAAAATCCCACTACCGGCAAAAATATTTATGGCGATCCGGCTGCTGCGGTCAGCCTTGAAAAGCTGGCTGCTGCTGTGGGAATCCGCAGGGTTCGCGTTGTAGATCCGTACGATTTGGAAGAGACCCGCAGGGCGGTTCGTGAAGAACTTGCCGCAGATGAAGCTTCGGTTATTATTTCCCGCCGTCCCTGTGCATTGCTGAAATATGTCAAGCACAAGGCGCCGTTGAAGGTAAATACGGAAAAATGTGTTGGCTGCAAGCAGTGCCTGAATATTGGCTGCCCGGCAATCAGCATTAAAAACGGAAAGTCTGTAATTGATCATACACAATGCGTCGGCTGCGGTGTCTGCAAGAGCCTTTGCAAACCGGGCGCAATTGTGGAACAGGAGGCTGCAGAATGAACAACGATGTCAAGAGCGTTTTAATTGTCGGTGTCGGCGGGCAAGGGACTCTGTTGGCCAGCCGGTTGCTTGGCAATGCCGTTATCAGCTGTAAATATGATGTAAAGGTGTCTGAGGTCCACGGAATGAGCCAACGTGGAGGATCTGTCGTTACCTATGTGCGTTACGGCGAGCAGGTTAGCTCACCGATTATTGAAACCGGCGATGCGGATGTTATTATCTCTTTCG
>JAHZES010000099.1:3114-7786 GCA_019421725.1 Clostridiales bacterium
TGGTTGTCAATACGCAGCAGATCGACCCCATGCCGGTGATTACAGGCGCCGCGCAATATCCGGAAGATATTTTGAAAAAGATGCAGGAGGCCGGGATTCATACGGTGGCAATCGATGCATTAAAACTTGCGGAAGAAGCCGGGTCCTCAAAGGCCGTTAATGTCGTGCTGATGGGCGTTGTTGCACGTCATATGGAAATTGATAAGGATATTTGGATTCAAACAATCAAGGATACCGTTCCGGCAAAATTTGTTGATATGAATCTGAAAGCATTTGAACTTGGATTTCAGGCTTAATTCCAAACCGATTAAGGAGAGATTTCTATGCCTCAGTATTATGAACCGCAGTTTGAGTGCGCCTCCCGTGATGAGATGCGTGCTGTTCAGTCTAAACGCTTGGTAACAATGGTTGAGCGCTGCTATAATAATGTCCCGTTTTACCGCCAGAAATTTGATGAAATGGGGCTGAAGCCAGGCGATATCCGATCGATCGATGACCTGCAGAAGCTGCCGTTTACTTACAAGCAGGATCTTCGCGATAACTATCCGTTTGGCCTGTTTGCGAGCGGCAGAGACGACCTGCGAAGAATCCATGCATCCTCCGGTACAACAGGCAAACAAACTGTTGTTGGGTATACTGAAAATGATCTGGACATCTGGGCCCGCAGCGTTGCCCGTGGGCTGACCGGTATTGGTGCAAAAAAGAACGATTACGTTCACATCTCCTATGGTTATGGCTTGTTCACCGGCGGTTTGGGGCTTCACTATGGCGCTGAAAAGCTGGGAGCCACCACGATTCCTGTTTCATCTGGCAACACCAAGCGCCAAGTACAGATCATGCAGGATTTTGGTTCGGATATTCTTTGCTGCACGCCGTCTTATGCCATTTTTATTGGCGAGACGATCCGTGATATGGGGATTGACCCCAAATCATTGCCGCTGCGTGCCGGAGTTTTCGGTGCGGAGCCGTGGACAGAAGGAATGCGCAAGCAGATCGAGAGCCTTCTTGCAATCAAGGCGTATGATATTTATGGCCTTTCCGAAATCGCAGGCCCGGGGGTTGCCTGCGAATGTGAATGCCAGAATGGGATGCATATTCAGGAAGACTTTTTTTATCCTGAAATTATTGATCCGGACACCGAAGAAGTATTGCCCTACGGTCAATATGGCGAGTTGGTATTTACTTGTATCGGTAAGGAAGCCCTTCCTCTGATTCGCTATCGCACCCGCGACATCTGTAAATTGGACAACTCTCCGTGTGCATGCGGCCGTACAACAATCCGCATGGCAAAACCGCAGGGACGCAGCGACGATATGTTGATTATCCGAGGTGTCAATGTGTTTCCGTCTCAGGTGGAGCACGTTCTGCTTTCGCTTGGCATGGAACCGAATTATCAACTGGTGGTCGACCGTATCAACAATCTGGATCGCATGGAAGTTCAGGTCGAAATGTCGGACGCGATGTTCTCTGATACAGTAAAAGATATTGAAACTGTCGAGCGTAAAATTGCTGAGGAACTTCATTCTACATTGAACATAACCGCGAAGGTTCGTTTGCTGGAACCCCACTCTATTCCCCGCTCGGAAGGAAAAGCAAAGCGAGTAATTGACAATCGTCGCATTTGATGCCATAATATAAATGAATTTCGTTTACTGAATGAAAGGAGCGCGGTCATAATGCAAATTAAACAGCTTTCTGTCTTTGTTGAAAACAAGTCCGGCCGTCTGGCAGAAATTACGGAGACTCTTGCGAAGGCGAATGTGGATATCCGTGCGATATCGATTGCCGACACAAGTGATTTCGGCATTCTCCGGCTGATTGTAGATCGTCCGGAGGCAGCAGTGGAGGCACTTCGACAGGAAAATATGACGGTTTCGCTCACAACAGTCATCGCGATTGGAATTACGGATCAGCCGGGTGAGTTTGCAAAAGCAATGCGTGTGCTTGCAAACGCAAATGTTGGAATCGAATATATGTACGCATTTATCAGCCGGGATCAGAATAAGGCATATGTTTTGCTGCGTGTGGATGATAATGAGCATGCGGTTGAATGCCTGCAATCCTCGGGCATTGAAATTTTAACTGCCGAGGAAATTCACGGTATGTAATTTCAGATTGAATAGCGGATCTTGCAGCCGTCCCGGTACCGTGGCAATGATATGCCCCTGGCCGGAACGGCTGCTTTTTCATTCAGATATATATTCAAGAGAAACAGGAGCGTTTTCATGGACAATATATGTACGGAAGAAACAGCCCTTCTGCTGCTTCACTGGTACGACCGCAGCAAAAGAGAACTGCCATGGCGGATTGATCATGATCCTTATCGGGTATGGGTTTCAGAAATCATGCTGCAGCAAACGCGTGTAGAAGCAGTGATTTTTTATTATGAGCGATTTTTGCGTCGTTTTCCTGATGTTTTTGCATTAGCGAACGCTCCGGAAGAGGATGTTGTAAAAGCGTGGGAAGGGCTTGGCTATTACAACAGAGTCCGTAACATGCAGAAAGCAGCACGATGCATCGCCGCCGGAGGGGGCCGTTTCCCGCGGGACGCTGCCGAACTGCAGAAATTGCCGGGATTTGGAGAATATACTGCCGGAGCAGTCGCTTCGATCGCCTTTAATTTGCCGGTGCCCGCGGTGGACGGGAATGTTCTGCGCGTTTTGTCACGCCTGAATTGCGATGCGCGGGATATTTCTTCCACGCAGACCAGAAAAAGCGCTGCATTGCAGATTCAACAGTGGATTCCTGACGGAAGGGCAGGGGACTTTAATCAGGCAATTATGGATTTGGGGGCAACCGTATGTCTTCCAAATGGAGACCCGCGTTGTGAACAGTGTCCGCTGCACGGTGTATGTCTTTCCTTTGCGAGAGGCTGTCAGCGCAGTTTACCGGTAAAAAAGCCCAGGCCGCAGCGAAAGAAGGAGCAAAAAACCGTTTTTGTGCTGCTGTATCACAACCTTACCGCAATTCGGCGCCGGGAGAAGATGGACGTTCTGTCCGGTATGTGGGAGCTGCCCACGGTTCCCGGATGGCTTTCGGAGCAGGAACAGCGCCAACAGCTTTCCGAATGGGGGATTCAGTTGAAAAATGACATTCTACAGCAGCTTCCAGCCGCAAAGCATATATTTACGCACATCGAGTGGCAGATGAAAGGTGTGCTGGTTCAAGCCGAAGCCCCTGTTGAAGCAAACGGTTTGCGTTGGGTTGCGTCGGAAGAGCGTTTAAATGAAATTGCTATTCCTTCAGCGTTTCGTGCGTACTTGCGCTTTCTGCCCTGAATTTTATAAAAATGAAAAGCGCTCTCTGAAATCCGAAGTTCAGAAAGCGCTTTCAATTTGAATCAGTTTCTGTTATAACGAGCAGGAGCAACCTGCTTCGTGGTCACATTCCGGAATTTCACCGACAATGGGAGTAGGGTCAATACCCTTACGACGATAATAATCGGAAATTGCAGCCTTGATCGCCTGCTCTGCCAGAACGGAGCAATGCACTTTAACGGGCGGCAATCCGTCAAGGGCTTCCATAACTGCTTTATTCGTCAGTTTGAGCGCATCGTCAAGGGACTTTCCTTTAATCAATTCCGTAGCCATAGAGCTGGTGGCGACGGCGGCACCGCAGCCAAAGGTTTTGAAACGGACATCAACAATTTTATTATCTTCAATTTTTAAATACATCCGCATGATGTCTCCGCATTTTGGGTTGCCGACTTCACCGATGCCATTGGCATCCGGCAGCTCGCCAACGTTTCTGGGGTTTGCAAAATGATCCATTACTTTTTCACTGTATGCCATATCAATAACCGCCTTTCTGTTTATCCAGCTTGTTTAGAAATTATCCGTTTTGCTTGTCCTTGGCGACAATTCGTTCCCATAACGGCGACATGTCACGCAGACGCGAAACAATCTGCGGCAAAACTTCCAAAATATAATCAACATCGTCTTCCGTGTTCAGTTCATTAAGCGAAATACGAAGAGAACCATGGGCAATTTCGTGTGGAAGGCCAATGGAAAGCAGCACGTGGCTTGGATCCAGCGAGCCGGAGGTGCATGCGGAACCGGATGAAGCGCAAATTCCCTTCATGTCCAGCATCAGAAGAAGCGATTCGCCTTCAATGCCTTCAAAGCACATGTTAATATTGCCGGGAAGGCGCTTCACAGGATCGCCGTTTAGCCGGGAATGCGGGATCTTAAGCGCTTCACGGATCAGGCGGTCACGCATTGCGGTAACTCTGGCGTTTTTTGCATCCAAATCGCGATATGCCTCTTCCATTGCGGTACTCAGCCCGACGATGGCAGGAACATTTTCTGTTCCTGCTCGACGGCCGCGTTCCTGTGCGCCGCCCTCAATTAAATTTTGCAGGCGAACCCCTTTCCGTACATATAAAAGGCCAATGCCCTTTTGCGCATGAATTTTGTGTCCCGAAATAGAAAGCAAATCAATTTGTTGCTTGTGAACGTCTATTGCAACGTGTCCGGCAGCCTGAACCGCATCGGTGTGAAACAAAACGCCATGGCGGTGGCAGATGGCAGCCAGTTCGTTGATCGGTTGAATCGTACCGATTTCATTGTTCGCATACATAATGGAAACCAGCGCAGTGTCGTCCCGCAGTGCAGCCTCCAACTCTTCGGGGCGGACAATGCCGTTTTCGTGCACATCCAGATAAGTGGTTTCA